>NZ_JBHWVI010000342.1:4969-6391 GCF_042737005.1 Streptomyces sp. NPDC060027 | reverse complement strand
CATCGTGCGCAAGGTGCTCATCGCCAACCGTGGCGAAATCGCTGTCCGCGTGGCCCGGGCGTGCCGGGATGCCGGGATCGCGAGCGTTGCCGTGTATGCGGAACCGGACCGGGACGCTCTGCATGTCCGTGCGGCGGACGAGGCGTTCGCGTTGGGCGGTGACACCCCGGCCACCAGTTACCTGGACTTCGCCAAGGTGCTGCAGGCCGCCAAGGACTCGGACGCGGATGCTGTTCATCCGGGCTACGGCTTTCTTTCGGAGAACGCGGATTTCGCGCAGGCCGTTCTCGACGCGGGGCTGATCTGGATCGGTCCGCCGCCGCAGGCGATCCGGGATCTGGGTGACAAGGTCGCGGCCCGGCACATCGCGCAGCGTGCGGGTGCGCCGCTGGTGGCCGGTACTCCGGATCCGGTCTCGGGTGCGCAGGAGGTCGTGGCGTTCGCCGAGGAGCACGGTCTGCCGATCGCGATCAAGGCCGCTTTCGGTGGCGGCGGGCGTGGTCTGAAGGTGGCCCGGAGCCTGGACGAGGTGCCGGAGCTGTACGAGTCGGCGGTGCGTGAGGCGGTCGCGGCGTTCGGGCGGGGCGAGTGCTTCGTGGAGCGTTATCTCGACAAGCCCCGGCATGTGGAGACGCAGTGCCTGGCCGACACCCACGGCAATGTGGTGGTGGTCTCGACGCGTGACTGCTCGCTGCAGCGCCGGCACCAGAAGCTGGTCGAGGAGGCCCCTGCCCCGTTCCTGTCCCGGGCGCAGGTGCAGGAGCTGTACGCGTCGTCCAAGGCGATCCTGAAGGAGGCCGGCTACGTCGGCGCGGGGACGGTGGAGTTCCTGGTCGGCACGGACGGCACGATCTCCTTCCTGGAGGTCAACACCCGTCTGCAGGTCGAGCACCCGGTAACCGAGGAGGTCGCCGGCATCGATCTGGTCCGTGAGATGTTCCGGATCGCCGACGGCGAGGAACTCGGTTACGGCGACCCCGAACTGCGCGGCCACTCGATCGAGTTCCGTATCAACGGCGAGGACCCGGGCCGGGGTTTTCTGCCCGCGCCCGGCACCGTCACCGCTTTCGCGCCGCCGTCGGGTCCGGGTGTCCGTCTGGACGCGGGCGTGGAGTCGGGCTCGGTGATCGGTCCGGCGTGGGACTCGCTGCTGGCCAAGCTGATCGTCACCGGTGCCACCCGTGAGCAGGCGCTGCAGCGGGCGGCCCGTGCGCTGGCGGAGTTCCAGGTGGAGGGCATGGCGACCGCGATCCCCTTCCACCGGGCGGTCGTCACCGATCCGGCGTTCGCGCCGGAGCTGAGCGGTTCGGATGCGCCGTTCACGGTCCATACCCGCTGGATCGAGACCGAGTTCGTCAACGAGATCAAGGCGTTCGCCGCCCCGGCCGACACCGACACCGACGACGAACCCGGCCGTGAGAC
>NZ_JBHWVI010000342.1:0-4869 GCF_042737005.1 Streptomyces sp. NPDC060027 | reverse complement strand
CATACCCGCTGGATCGAGACCGAGTTCGTCAACGAGATCAAGGCGTTCGCCGCCCCGGCCGACACCGACACCGACGACGAACCCGGCCGTGAGACCGTGGTGGTGGAGGTCGGCGGCAAGCGCCTGGAGGTCTCGCTGCCGGTCTCGCTGGGCATGTCGCTGGCCCGTACCGGCCTGGCCGCGGGCGCGAAGCCCAAGCGCCGGGCGGCGAAGAAGTCCGGGCCGGTCGCCTCGGGCGACACGCTGGCCTCGCCGATGCAGGGCACCATCGTCAAGGTGGCCGTCGAGGAGGGCCAGGAGGTCAAGGAGGGCGACCTGATCGTCGTCCTGGAGGCCATGAAGATGGAACAGCCCCTCAACGCCCACCGCTCCGGCACCGTCAAGGGCCTGAGCGCGGAAGTCGGCGCGTCCGTCACCTCCGGCGCCCCGATCTGCGAGATCAAGGACTGAACAGGGAACGATCGGTACGGTCGGCAACCGCGCCGTGGCCACGCGCAGGAGCCGTGGCCATACGCACGAAGGGACGGGACGAACCATGGGGTACAGGACAGGAACGCGCGTACGCAGGAGCGTCGCACCCGTCGTGGACGCGGCGGTGGCGAGCCTCGGCGGCTGCGATCACGTGGACGCGGTCGCGGTGGACCTGGCCCCGGGGACCAGTGCCGTGGACTTCACCCGGACGGTACTGGCAGGGACACCGGACTGGGTGCACGAGCTGCTGACCGTGCGGGACAAGCTGATGTCGCCGTTCGGGCTGCATGTCCAGAAGCGCGTCGCCCCCGAAGACATCCGCGTCGTACCCGGTGCGCGGCTGGGCCCCTTCCGGATCCTCACGGTCTCCGACGACGAGGTACTCGCCGGCGACAACGACAAGCACCTGGATTTCCGCACCTCCTTCGCCGTACGGGAGGGGGCCGCGGGCCTGGAGGGCGTCTGCACCACGGCCGTGCGCTACCACCGGCGGGCCGGACACCTGTACTTCAAGATCATCCAGCCCTTCCACAACCTCATCATCCCGCGCGTCGTCGCCCGCGCCCGCTCATAGCAGGAACGGAACCGTTCCTGCTGATCGGTGCCGCCGGCGTGCGTGAGCGAGCCCTGCGGGCGCAGGGTCATGTGCGCGGTGTGCGGAAGGCTGCCGCGGGCGATGGCCCAGGCGTCAGCAGCGGCGCCCGCGACGATGTCGCTTTGATCGTCATCCGCCTATGACTCTGCAGTGAACTCCGGACCAAGGTCAGGGGGCGCGGACAGCCAGGCCGCCGCCCTGGCGATGCTGTTCAAGCTCGTGGGGTCCGCTCAAGAACGCTGGCGCGCGGTCACCGCACCCACCTCGTGGCCCTCGTGCGCGCCGGGTCGCGGTTCGAGAAGGGGCATATCGTCGAGCGTCCCGAAGTCGCCGCAGCCTGATCACCCGTCACCCGAGCCACATCCCTTGACCATTGCCTGCTCCACTACCGCACCTGCGCATGCGGATCAGAGCAGCCAAGGTCCACCTGGAGGATGACCACGGGCTCCGCCGTCTGACGGAGGTAGAGGCCCCCTGAAGCTGACGCACGCCGGATGGGCGATGCGCAAGGCTGGAGTCCTTGCCGAGGAAGGGGCATACAGGTGGAACGCTGGGAGCGGGTCGGGAGGTTCGCGGGGTACGGGGCGGCCCTGGCGCTATCACCCTATTTATTGATCAAGGTGGCGTGGGTTGTCGGCTCTCTGCTGGGCCTGGTGCCGATCGGGGAGGGCTTCAGCCTGGCCGGTTGGGTACTCCTCAACACGGTGACCATCGGCATGGCGGGAATCGGGATCGCCTTGGCGCTCGCTCTGGTCCGGCCTTGGGGCATGCGGATACCCGGGTTCCTGGTGGCTTTCTGCGCCTGGACGGGGGCGGGGTTCCTGGTGTCGATCCTGCCGTACGCCCTGCTCAGTACGGTGCTCGACGCCGGGCGCGGCACAGCGGCCGACAGCGGGGGCGATGACCCTTCCATGCCCGGCTGGGAAGGCGCGCTGATCCAATTCAGCTTCATCGGGATGGGATTGGGACTGGCCCTTGCGGTCCCGGCCTACCTGCGCCGGCGCTGGCCGGAGGCGTTCGCCCGTCAGGTCGGGGACGGTACCCCCACCGTTCCGACACGGGCGGCATCTGTCGCAGCAGGCATCGTCGGTCTTGTCTGGGCGTACTGGGCAGCCGGCGGCACCCTCGGAATCACGAGACCTGCCGAACGGGATATCAACTGGTACCTGTTGACGAGCGTTGGCGCGCTCTGGGCACTCGCCGGCGCCGCCGCCAGCTGGACGCTCGCCTGGAAGAGTCCGGCCTGGGTACCCCATCGGCTCCTGCTGGCGCTCGGCTGGCTGGGGTCGGGCTCGCTCTTCGCCTGGAGCGGCTGGAAACTGCCTCTAACCTTGTTCGTCGCCGTGGCTGACCCCGCTGATGTCAAACTACCGGAGAACCCCGCCGTCGCCCCCGTGTTGCACCTCGCCGCTGTCGTGGCAGGGGTCGGCATGGTGAGAACACTGGTCCGCCCACGCACCGGCGCCCAGCCCGACACTCATGCACGAGTCGACCCTGGGTGACACAGACGGCGCAGCCCGCCACTTGAGACGGCTGGCCACTCCTGCGGGCCGACGGCGGAGCGTGCGGTCTCCTGCCAGCCCGCGACCTGCCGGCCCAGGTCGCTGGCGATGTCCCGGGCCCGGTCGGCGAAAGCGGCATGCGCCTGGTCCGGCATGCCGAATGCTTCGTCGCCGCCGCGTCCGGCTGGCACCGGAGGACGGGCTGGTCAGGAGCGGCTTGCGCTCTCGTGCTTGAGGTTGTTCATCCAGTTCTGAAGGGATGCGCCTAGGGCTGTCTGCAGAGTGGCGGTGTCACCACGCGGTGTGTCTGCATTTCATAGTCTTTGTGGTAGGTCGGGCCGCGCGGCGGGCGTGATCACCGCGCAACCCGCCGCGTGTCGGCCCCCCTTGCCCGAGCGTCCGGGCTCAGCCGCTGATCGGCGCGCCGAACTCGGGGTACCAGTCCTCGCCGGTGGCGAGCCCGATGGTCTCCGCACTGAAGCCGACCGCGCGGGTGAAGGTGATCCGCACGCCGTCGCCGCGCAGCGAGGTGAGCGCGCCGTACCAGCCGTTCTCGCCGGGCGCGCCGACGGCCAGGTCGAGCCGCCCGTCGCGGTCGGTGTCGGCCAGCGCCAGGGCCTCGCCGAAGGAGTCGCGGGACTCCGCGACGCCGGGCACGCCCGGGGTGTCCTGGTGGAAGGCGTACGAGCCGGTGCCGGTCAGGCCCTTCGCGGAGCCGGGGAGCACGGTGACGGAGCCGGTGAAGCCCGTCAGGCCCACGCCCTCGTCGACGGCGCCGGTGGCCAGGTCGGCCCGTCCGTCCCGGTTGACGTCGCCGAGCTCGACGGACCAGCCGAAGCGGTCGCCCTCCTCGACGACCCCGGGCACTCCGGCAGTGTTCTGCGTGATCACGACCGCCCGTCGGCCGTCGACGCCCTGCGCCGAGCCCCGCAGCACGGTCACGCTGCCGCCGTCCCGGGCGCCGTACACCTCCTCGCGCCCGTACGGCTGCCCGGACACGACGTCGCCGTGGCCGTCGCCGTCCACGTCGCCGATGGCGAGGGAGAGTGCCGGGGGCAGGTCGCCCGCCGCGCGGCGGTTCGCCGGGACCCCGGGGGAGAGGTAGAGCGCGCCGCCGGAGCCGCTGAGCGGGTTGGTGACGGCGGCAAGGTCGTCGGTGCCGTCGCCGTCGACGTCCCCGGCGGCGAGCGCGGTGACGCCGGTGCCGGTGGCGGGCATCGCCGACGCCTCGAAGTCGGTGAGCACGAAGCCCATTTCGCCGGACTGGCCGGTGCTCCGGTTGAGGTAGAGCCACAGGTGGGTGCCGCTGCCCGTGCTCGCCGCGATGTCGGCATGGCCGTCCCCGTCGAAGTCCCCGGCGGTGACCGCAGTGCCGAATCCGGTCTGCTCGATGCCCAGCGGCTGGCTCAGCGCCCCGCCCGCGCCGAGTCCCTTCGGGCTGCCCCACAGCACCGTGACCGTGCCCCAGTCGTCACCGCGCGGGATGTCCTCGCCGGGCGAGCCGACCGCGAGGTCGGTGTATCCGTCCTTGTTGAAGTCCCCGGCCGCGGTGGACGCGCCGAAGCGGTCGAACGCCTCGGCGATACCCGGCACGCGCGGTGTGTTCTGGCTGACGATCGTCGTCCGCGAGGACTTGATCCCGGCGGACGAGCCGTAGGCGACGACGACCGCCCCGGCCAGGATGTGCCCGTCGATCGCCGCGTCGGGCGCGGAGACGGCGAGATCGCCGTAGCCGTCGCCGTTGAAGTCGGCGGAGGGCGTCGGTGTGCGGGCGTGGGCGGCGGCCGGGGGCAGCAGGACGGAGGCCGCGAGGGCGGCCGGCAGCGCGGCGCCGGCGACGATGAGTCTTCGCATGACACGGCAGACCCGTCCCCGGGGCCGATGGTTGTACGGGCGCCAGCCGGGTGCCGGACGCGCCGGGGCGTGGACCGCCCCGGCGCACGATGCGTCCGGCCGGCGGGCCCGGACGGCGTGGGCGGCGATGCGTCGAAGACCTGCGGCCACACATCACGCCCTCGGCCGATCCCGAGGCGGACTGACCACCAAAATCCACCTCGCCTGCGACGGCCGCGGCCGCCCCCTCGCCGTCCTGCCGACCCCGGGCCAACGCCACGACAGCATCTGCGCACGCCCCCTCCTGGAACGCATCCGAGTCCCGCGGACCGGCCTTGGCCGGCCCCGCTGCAGACCCGACCAGGTCGTCGCCGACAAGACACCCCATGCAGCTATCGGGTCAAGCAGCTGTGGCGAGTGGTGATGGTTTCGGCGGGGCAAATGCGATCGCTTCGTCGAACCTCTGGC
>NZ_JBHWVI010000341.1:0-6453 GCF_042737005.1 Streptomyces sp. NPDC060027 | reverse complement strand
GGGGCCGGGGAGGCGAGAAGTGCCTCGCTCACGGCGCTACTTCACCGAGACCTGGGAGATGTCCAGAACGCCGGTCCAGTCGCTGATCACGATGTTCTTGACGCCCTTGCCGTACAGGCGCTTGTAGACGGGGTGGAACAGCGGCACGGTCAGCGCCTGCTCACCGATCTTCTTGTCCAGCGCCCCCCAGCGCTTGGCGGCCTCGTCGAGGTCGGTCAACTTGTTGATCGCGTCGATCTCGTCGTTGACCGACTTGTCATCGAGGAAGCCGGTGTTGAAGTTGGCGCCGTCCTTGACGATCTGCCGGCCGTCGAAGATCGGGGCCAGGAAGGGACCGCCGGAGGGCCAGTCGGCACCCCAGTGGGCGAGGAAGAAGCCCGGCTCGGTCTTGGCGCTGTGGATCTTGTCGCTGTAGTCGTTGTCCTCGAGACCCTGGAGCTTGACGGTGATGCCGGCCTTCTTGAGCGCGTCCTGGATGGCGGTCGCGATCTCCGGGCTGGTCTCGAAGTCCTTGCTGTTGGAATGCGTGAGCGTGACGGTCAGGCCGTTCTTGTGGCCCGCCTCGGCCAGCAGCTCCTTGGCCTTGGCCGCGTTGCCGGACTCGCCCGCCGGGAAAAGGTCGTAGGGCGTGTAGCCGAAGGACTTCTGGCTCGGCAGGTACGTCGTCGCGGGCTCCGCGAGCGACGAGCCGCCCGCGGCGTTGATCACCGAGCTGCGGTCGATGGCGTAGGAGATCGCCTGGCGCACCTTCGGGTCGTCGAACGGCTTCACCTTCGGGTTGAAGGCGATGTAGTTGGTGTAGCCGAAGTGCCCGGTGCCCACGCGCGAGGCCAGCTCCTTGTCCCCCGTCACCTTGGCGAGCTCGGCGGGGCCGAGGTTGGTGTCCGTGGTGACGGCGGTGGTGTCCGCGCCCTGGGAGGAGGACAGCCGCTGGTTGATCACCGACGAGTCCAGGCCGGACCGTACGTCGACCCTGTCCGGGTAGGCCTTGCGCTCGGCGTCGGTCGACGCGGACCAGTACGTGTTGCGCTCCAGGGTGAGGCGCTCGCCGTCGTTCTCGTTCTTGACGACCTTGTACGGACCCGAGGAGACCGGGTGCTCCTCGTACTTCGTGCCCTTGTCCTTGGCCTTCGGGACGGGAGTGAACTGCGTCTGCGTGGCCAGGTAGGGGAACTCGCCCTCGGGCTTGTCCAGGTGGAAAACAATGGTCAGCTCGTCCGGCGTCTCGATCGAGTCGAGGCCCTTCTTGTCCTTGTAGGGGCCCTGGTAGTCGGCCCCGCCGATCAGCCAGTCGCGCAGATAGGGCGCGCCCCCGGAGAGTTCGGCGGCGAAGGAGCGCTCGATGCCGTACTTGATGTCGGCGGAGGTGATCGGCGTGCCGTCCTCGAACTTGAGGCCCTTCTTCAGGGTGTACGTCCACACGGTCGCGTTCTTGCTCGGGCGGCCGGTGTCGGTGGCCAGGTCCGGCACGACCTCGGCGCCGGCGGCCCCGTTCTCGCGGTTGCGGGTGGTGAGCGTACGGAAGACGAGCGAGGGCACGTTGCCGCCGCCGGAGGTGTAGAGCCGCGCGGGGTCGAAGTCCGACTGCGGATTGGAGTTCAGGACGGTGAGCGTGCCGCCCTTGTGGGGCCGGGAGTCGCCACCGGAGCCCTTGGCATCGTTGTCCTCCGGGCCGCAGGCGGCGGCGCCCGCTGCCACGACCAGGCTGACGGATGCCGCGGCCACGCGGCGCGCTATGAGGGACGGTTGACGCATCGGAAGACGACCTCTCGGAAAGGCTCGGATACTGAGACGGATTGACGCGGGGCGAGACGGAAGAGAGCGCGGAGCTCGCCCAGGGCGTCAGGCGTCGGTGTCCGACCGGACCGAAAGAGGCACCGGCGCCCCGAATCGGAGATTCAGGGGCGCACGGAACAAGACGGGAGGAAAGCGACGCACTCGCCGGGGGCGGGCGTCAGCGACAGTGAATGTCGGCCACGCAGAGCGCGGTCACGCCGATGAGCGCCAGCTCAAGGGCGGCGCGTGCGGAGGCGTGACGGGGCGACATGCGGAAAAATATGAACGATCTTTCGGCGCATGTCAACGTGGCCCGGACCCCTCCTGTCAACTCCCGGGATAGGCCCAGGGGTTGGCTAGGCAGTGGATTCCGTCGTGGTCGAGGAACTTGGTCTGCTGCTGCATGACCGGGGCGAGCTCGCCGTCCTTGTCGCAGGTGACGTGCCCGAATCCGAGCCGGTGGCCGACCTCGTGGTTGATCAGCATCTGCCGGTAGGCGTGAATCTTGTCACCGTAGGTCGTGGAGCCCTGGGCCCAGCGGTACGCGTTGATCATGACGCGCTCGGTGGACGCCGAGTCGCACGACACGTTGTCCTCCGTGGTGTCGAGCCCCGACTTGGCGCACCACTCGGCGGTGGTGCCCGGGCTCGCCAGCGTGATGACGAAGTCCGGTTTCCCGGAGTGGATCCGCTCGAAGGTGCGGGCGCCGCCGTGGGCCCAACTCCGCTGGTCGTTCAGGGTCTTCTGCACGGCCTCGGCGAAGAGCTCACCGTCGAGGCCGAGGCCCTTCTCGATGTCGACGCGGTAGGTGTACTTGCGCCCCTTGCCCGGCGCCTCGGCGACTCCGGGCACCGCGTCGAACTTCCCCGACGCCTTGAGCTTCGCGCCGAGGGGGTACGTCCTGGCCATCTGCTGGTCGTACGTCAGGGGGGCCGCGGCCACGTTCGGCGCACCCGACTGGGTCGGCCGGTCGTCGCCGCGCGAGGCGGAGTCCTGGGTCACCCGGCCGCCACCGTCCTCGGCGGCCTGCGTCCGCGCACCGGCGTCGTGCTGTCCCGAGGCGACCTGTCCGGCCACGACGACGGCCAGCACGGTGGTGACGGCGGCCGCCGCGATCCCGGTGAACGCCCACCCCTTGCGGGCCTTGCCGTCGGCCTGTTCCTCGGCGTCCGGCAGCGAGGGTTCACCGGTCTCGGCGGACCCGGTGTCCCAGTCGGTGACGGAGCCGTAGGGGTCGGCGGCCCGGGGTTTCGCCTTCCGCCCCGGAACGCCCGCGCCCGACGCCGAGAGGCCGTCGGTCCCCTCCGCACCGAGGTCGAACGCGTCGACGTACGCCTGCCGGGGAGCCGCCACGTGCTCCTGACGCTGCCGGGGGACGCGCGGTCCGGGGGGAGCGCCCTGAGGAGCCCCACCGGCCCTGGACTCCCCCCAGCCACCGCCCGGTTCACGCTGCTCGGGATGCCCGCCCCGCACCCGGGGCATCCCGTGAGCGGGGGTCCCGTCGGGCAGACGCGGCAGCCCGTGCGCCGGAGTCCCCTCGGGCAGACGCGGCAGCCCGTGCGCAGGGGTTCCGTCGGGCAGACGCGGCATCCCATGGGCAGGGGTCCCGTCGAAAAAACGCGGCACCCCATGTGCCGGGGTGCCGTCGTCATAACGAGGGACGCCCTGTGCGGGAGTCCCGTCCGTGAATCGAGGCACCCCGCGCGCGGGGGTGCCGTCCGCCGTCCGCGGGAACCCGTGCGCCGGCGTCCCGTCCGGCAGACGCGGCACTCCCCGCGCGGGAGTGCCCTCCGCGGTGCGAGGGAACCCGTGCGCCGGCGTCCCCTCGTCGAAACGCGGCACGTCTCGCTGCGGGGACCCGCCCGCGGGCGGGTAGGGGCCCAGGGGGCCGGTCGGCTGCGCCGCCGCGCGGCGGGCGCGATCCGGGCCCGGCGCCGGGTCCGGTGCCGCCTCCGCCGCCGGAACCGCTCGCGTACGCGAGGTGTCCGGCTTCTCGGCCCGCCCCCGACGACTGTGTCGTCCCACTTCCTGCCTCAGCTCTCCGCGCCGACTGCCGCCGAGGAGGTCAACTCTCCCAGGTCCGCCAGGAGTTCACGGAAGGCGGTGGCCACCGTTTCCGGATACTCCATCATGGCGACGTGCCCCGCGTCCGGCAGGGACAGCAGCCGGGAGTCGCGGAAGGCACGGGCCGCGCGCTGCGCCATACGGTAGCCGACGAGTTGGTCTCGGCCGCCGTAGACGAGCAGCGTCGGGGCGAGCACCCGCTCGGCCTGACGCCACAGTCCGTGCTGTCCGCCCAGCGTGTACGCGTTCACGACCCCGCGCGCGGAGCGTGCCATGGCGTCCCAGAAATAGGGGAGGGCGAGTCGCCGTTCCATTTCCTCGACCGCGTGGCGGAACCCCTCGGGCGTCACGATGCCGGGATCGCCGTAACAGAGAGCCGTCACCCCCCGTACGCGCTGCTCGGCGCTCCAGTCCTTGGTGAGCCTGGTGAACAGCCCCGCCACCCCGGGCAGCGCGAGCAGCGCGGTCGGCCACGCGGTGCGCTGGGCGCGGATCTCGGGCAGCGCGGGTGAGATCAGCGTGAGTGTCCGGACGAGATCCGGCCGGACGGCCGCGACGCGCGTCGCGACGGCTCCGCCGAGCGAGTTGCCGAACAGGTGCACGGGCCCACGCCCGGACGCGTCGAGATAGCGGATGACCGCGCGCGCGTGTCCGGTGACCGAGTAGTCGCCGTCGTCCGGTGGCGGCGAGTCGCCGAAGCCCGGCAGATCGAGGGCCTCGCTGTCCACGAGCCCGTCGAGCAGTGGCATCAGCGCCGACCAGTTCTGCGAGGAACCGCCCAGGCCGTGCACGTACAGCGCGGCCGGCAGCCCCTCGCGCGACGGCGGTCTCGACCGGACCGTCAGGGTGATGCCGGGCAGCCCTACCGATCGCAGTCGCTCCCCTTCCGCGACCCTGACGGCGCCGACCCTGGGCAGGACGGTCACGGCAGGCGCGGGCGGGAGTTCGGTCGAAGACATGCCGCAATGTTACGAGACGATCACGCGGGGGCTCATGTGTTCGCGGTCACAGATGGCGGGCGGATCGCATAGCGTCCGGATCGCGTGTCTCCTAGGCTTCGAACGAGGGCACTCGTACGCACATCAGGAGCGCACTCGTACCCGTTCGGGAAGAGGAACCATGACAGTCGACCCGACAGACCCCGGGACTTTCGATGACCAGTTCCGGGAAATCCTCGGCGCGGAGGCCCCGGAGGCCGACACCGCCGAGCAGTCCGCCGAGCTGGATCCCGCGGACGATGTCGACCCGGAACCCCCGGGCGACCCCCTCAACGCCGATGAGGCGGATCTCGCCGAGCAGGCCCGGGTCGTCCGGCTGAACGAGGACGACTACCGGTGACGCGACACCGCTGATCAAGGCCGTGGGGACGGCCTGGTGCCCAGCTCGTCCCCTTCGGCACACTGTGCGCCGCCGCCGTCGGCGTCCGGTCCGTGAAATTCTGCGCTCGCACCGCACACAGCACGGTTACCGAAAAGTACGATGGCGGCGCGGCGCACACCGCACGTGGACAATTTTGGGAGGCGGCGTGACAGCCATCGAGCAGACAGAGGCAGCACGCCCGCGGGGCACTCGCCTGCCGCGCCGTGCCCGACGCAACCAGCTCCTCGGCGCCGCCCAGGAAGTATTCGTTGCGCAGGGGTATCACTCGGCCGCCATGGACGACATCGCCGAGCGCGCGGGCGTCAGCAAGCCGGTTCTCTACCAGCACTTCCCGGGCAAGCTCGATCTGTACCTCGCCCTGCTGGACCAGCACTGCGAGTCCCTGCTCCTCGCGGTGCGGGCGGCGCTCGCGTCGACGACGGACAACGCGCTGCGCGTCCGCGCGACGATGGACGCCTACTTCGCGTACGTCGAGGACGACGGCGGAGCTTTCCGGCTGGTCTTCGAGTCGGACCTGACCAATGAGCCGGCGGTGCGCGAGCGCGTCGACAAGGTGACGCACGAGTGCGCCGAGGCGATCTGCGACGTCATCGCGGAGGACACCGGTCTCTCGCGTGCCGAGTCGATGCTTCTCGCCTCTGGCCTCGGCGGCCTGGCCCAGGTGGTGGCGCGTTCCTGGCTCCACAGCGACCGCAGTGTCCCGCGCGACCAGGCCGTCCAGCTGCTGACCTCGCTCGCCTGGCGGGGCATCGCGGGTTTCCCGCTGCACGGCACCGATCACTGACACGGAGGAGGCGGCCGGGGGCGTACCCCTCGGCCGCTTCTTTGTTCCCGTCGGATGTTCGCTCCTGGCGTTCCCTGGCGGAGCGTGCACCTCCCCTCACCGGGCTAATGTGTGCTGCGTACGGCGCGTACGAACGCGCACATGACTGACCGTCGGAGGGACAAAGCCGTGGAGGTCAAGATCGGCGTGCAGCACGCGCCCCGCGAGATCGTTCTGGAGAGCGGTCAGACCCCGGAAGAGGTCGAGCGCGCGGTGTCCGAGGCGCTGGCCGGCAAGTCGCAGCTGCTGAGCCTCGTGGACGACCACGGCCGCAAGGTCCTGGTTCCGGCCGACCGGCTCGCGTACGTGGAGCTCGGCGAGCCCACGCAGCGCAAGGTCGGATTCAGCGCTCTGTAGGGCAATGGAGTGGTACGCGAAGGGCCCGGTGACAAAGTCACCGGGCCCTTAGC
>NZ_JBHWVI010000340.1:0-6466 GCF_042737005.1 Streptomyces sp. NPDC060027 | reverse complement strand
GCGGTGCGGTCCTAGACAGCTCCACCACACCGGAGGTCTTCGCCATGATCAAGCCCTGCAACTGTCAACAACGCTCGTGATCAATACATCTAGCGCACCGCCCGGACCGCCCGGTCTCCCGACAGCCGGGACCACCAGACGCCCTCGCCGTGCGTCAGCCCCGGCAGCCGCAGCTCGACCTCCCGTACGTTCCGGGCGGGCAGCTCCCCGGTGACCACCCAGGTGTCACGCCCCCCGGTCGTCTCCTTGAACTCGGCTCCGGAGGAGGCGAGTTCGGCCGTCACCGGGGCGAGCGTGTCGGCCGGGATCTCCACCTCGAACGCGTGGTACGGCTCGTACACCCGCGTTCCCGCCCGCTCCAGGGCGCGCAGCAGCACGATCGGGGTCAGCCCGCGGAAGTCCGCGGCGGTGCTGAGCGGCGCGGCGAATCCGGAGCGGGTCAGGGTGACCCGGTAGTCGGTCACCGGCCGCCCGTGCGGTCCGTTCAGCAGGGTCGCGTGGACCGTGTCCTCGATAGCCTGGTGGAACGCCCGCGGGAGGGCGCCGAGTTCGGTCTCGTACGTGAAGACGCCACCGGAGCCGCGCGGCCCGGGCTCGACCCGTAGACCCACCGTCGCCCAGAACCCCATGTGTCCGTGCCGCTGGATCTCCTCGTACGCCTCACCGGTGCCGTCGGGCCGTTCCAGCAGCCGCACCCGGCTCGGCTCGAACTCGGCCTCGATGCCGAAGTCCTGCACGAGCGTGGCCGCGAGGACCTCCTTCTGGACCTCCCCGTAGAGCAGCAGCGCGGTGCTGCCCGACCCGGCGGGCCCGGCGTGCAGCAGGGGGTCCTGGTCGGACAGCGTGAGCAGGGCGGTGCGCAGCGCCGCCGCCTGGTCCGGGTGCTTCGCCCGGACCAGGGTCTCCAGCGTGGGCGCGGCGAACTGCGGTGCGCGGTCGGTGACATGGCCGAGCCGGTCGCCGACCCGGATGCCGGGGACCCCGCGGATCGCGGCGATGTCGCCCGCGGTGAGAGTGGCTGCCCCGGGCCGCCCGATCACCTCGAGATCGCGTGCCCGGCCCGGCACCTCTCGGGTTCGGCCGTCCGTCTCGCGGCGTACGAAGAACAGCCGTTGACGGTGCGTCACCTCGCCCTCGTACAACCGCAGATAGGCCGTGCGCTCGCCGCCCGGTGCGGTCCGTACGGCGAAGACCGTGCCGCGCGGCACGGCGTCGGCGGGGGAGAGCGGGCGGGGGATCAGCTGGATCAGCCCCTCGACCAGTGCGGCGACGCCCTGGCCGCCGACCGCCGACCCGAAGAGGACCGGGTGGACCGAGCCGTCGCCGGTACGCGCCGTGAGCGCGGCCCACAGCTCGTCCCGGGTCGGCGGCGGGCCGTCCACGAGGGCGGCCAGAATGCCCGGGTCGACCTCGGCGAGCGTGCCGGCCGCGAGGTCGTCGAGGGGACGCTCCAGCACGCGGGCCGCCGGGGTGCCGATGTCCTCCACGCGCGACAGCGGGACCGCGTGCGGCGTGAGGAGGCGCCGGATGTCGTCGAGGAGGTCGTCCTGGCGCGCTCCCGCCCGGTCGATCTTGTTGACGAGGACGAGGGTGGGCAGGCCGAGTCGTCGCAGGGTCTTCATCAGGACGCGGGTCTGCGCCTGGACGCCCTCGACGGCGGACAGCAGCAGGACCGCCCCGTCCAGGACCTCCAGGGCCCGCTCGACCTCGGCGATGAAGTCCGAGTGCCCGGGGGTGTCGATCAGGTTGATCTGTACATCACCCGCGGTGAAGGCGGCGACGGCCGAGCGGACGGTGATCCCGCGCTGCCGCTCGATCGCTCCGTCGTCCGTGCGGGTGTCCCCGGCGTCGACGCTGCCGAGCCGGTCGATGGCGCCACCGTCGAACAGCAGTCGCTCGGTGAGGCTGGTCTTACCCGCGTCGACGTGGGCCAGAATTCCGATGTTCAGGGTCTGCATGCGTGGTCGGTTCCTCGAAGACAGTCGTCCGGTGGGGGCGCTGAGTCGTTCCGAGGAAACGGCGCATTCGATCTCCTGTGGTCGAGCGGCACCCCTCGTGAGGGGCCCTGATCTCGACATCATGGCGTGACCGGGGCGGGGGTCCGCAACCGGTTTTCCCCCCGGTCGAAGGCTCGAAAGGTGCCCAGTAGCATGAGGTACGCACTCCGGGCCGATCTTGCCAACCGGCGACGCAACCCGGTTCGATCATGCGAGGAGCGGTCGTGCGTGACATCGCCGTGTTCAGCGGTAGCGCCCATCCCGAGCTGGCGGCCGAGCTCTGCGCGCACCTCGGCGTGCCGCTCAGTCCTACCCGCGTCAGCCGGTTCGCCAATGACTGCCTGGAGGTCCAGCTCCAGGCCAACTGCCGCGAGCGTGACGTCTTCCTGGTGCAGCCACTGGTCACTCCGGTGCAGGAGCACCTCGTCGAACTCCTGATGATGTGCGACGCGGCGCGGGGCGCGTCCGCCGGGCGGATCACCGTGGTCATGCCGCACTATTCGTACGCGCGTTCGGATAAGAAGGATATGCCGCGGATCTCCATGGGCGGTCGGCTCGTGGCGGATCTGCTGGTCGCGGCCGGTGCGAGCCGTGTCCTCGCGATGACACTGCACTCCCCACAAGTGCACGGCTTCTTCTCGGTGCCGGTCGACCACCTGCACGCCCTGCGCGAACTGGCCGCGCACTTCCGGTCCAACGACTTGTCGCGTACGACGGTGGTCTCGCCGGACCTCGGCAACGCCAAGGAGGCCGCGGCGTTCGCGCGGCTGATCGGTGCCCAGGTGGCCGCCGGCGCCAAGCAGCGGTTCGCCGACGACCGGGTGAGCATCAGCTCCGTCATCGGCGAGATCGCCGGACGCGATGTCATCGTGCTGGACGACGAGATCGCCAAGGGCAGCACGGTTCTCGAACTCCTGCAGCGGCTGCGCGAATTGGGGCCGCGGTCGATCCGGGTCGCGTGCACCCACGGGCTGTTCGCGGCGGGTGCGCTCAAGCGGCTCAGCGAGCAGCCCGACGTGCTGGAGATCGTCTGCACGAACACCGTGCCGATCCCGGCCGAGGAGTACACCGAGAAGCTGAGCGTCCTGTCCATCGCCCCGGCGCTCGCCGAGGCGGTGCGGCGTATTCACAACGGTGAGTCCGTCAGCGCTCTGTTCGACGCGCCGCAGAACCAATAGACAGGAGGGAGCGGAACTTCCCTCCCGTCCGCTCGGTCACCAGGAGCGGCTGCCGTGCCCGGCCGGGAAGCCGCGGAGCAACGCTCGGCGTCACCCAGGTGATCAGGAGGGCTCGCAGTGGCCAAGGCGAAATTCGAGCGGACCAAGCCGCATGTGAACATCGGCACCATCGGGCACATCGACCACGGCAAGACGACACTGACGGCGGCCATCACCAAGGTGCTGCACGACCGGTTCCCCGGGCTGAACCCGTACACGCCGTTCGATCAGATCGACAAGGCGCCCGAGGAGCGGCAGCGCGGCATCACGATCTCGATCGCCCATGTCGAGTACCAGACGGAGAACCGGCACTACGCGCACGTGGACTGCCCGGGGCACGCGGACTACATCAAGAACATGATCACGGGCGCCGCGCAGATGGACGGAGCGATCCTCGTGGTCGCGGCGACCGACGGCCCGATGCCGCAGACCAAGGAACACGTCCTGCTGGCCCGGCAGGTGGGCGTCCCGTACATCGTGGTCGCGCTGAACAAGACCGACATGGTGGACGACGAGGAGATCCTGGAACTCGTCGAGCTCGAAGTGCGCGAACTGCTCACCGAGTACGAGTTTCCGGGCGACGACGTCCCGGTCGTCCAGGTCTCCGCGCTGAGGGCGCTGGAGGGCGACCCGAAGTGGAGCGCCTCGATCCTCGAACTCCTCGCGGCCGTCGACGCGTTCGTGCCGGAACCGGTGCGTGACGTGGACCGGCCGTTCCTGCTGCCGATCGAGGACGTCTTCACCATCACGGGCCGCGGCACGGTCGTCACCGGCCGGATCGAGCGCGGGGTGCTGAAGGTGAACAGCGAGGTCGAGATCATCGGCATCCACGAGCAGAAGACACGCACCACCGTCACCGGCGTCGAGATGTTCCGGAAACTCCTCGACGAGGGGCGGGCGGGCGAGAACGTCGGGCTGCTGCTGCGGGGAGTGAAGCGCGAGGACGTGGAGCGGGGGCAGGTCGTCATCAAGCCGGGTTCCGTGACCCCGCACACCCGGTTCGAGGCGCGCGCCTACATCCTCTCCAAGGACGAGGGCGGCCGGCACACCCCGTTCTTCGACAACTACCGCCCGCAGTTCTACTTCCGCACGACGGACGTGACCGGAGTCGTGACCCTGCCCAGGGGCACGGAGATGGTCATGCCGGGCGACAACACCACCATGGAGGTGGAGCTGATCCAGCCGATCGCGATGGAGGAAGGGCTGAAGTTCGCCATCCGCGAGGGTGGCAGGACGGTCGGCGCCGGGCAGGTCACGAGGATCCGCGCGTAGGCGGCGGGGTCGGAGCGCTCTCAGTACGAGTCCGAAATGGACTCCGGTGCCTCCGTGGCCTCCGAGCGGCTCAGCGCCTCCTCCAGCGAGGCCGAGGGCGGCAGGATCCGCGCGAGGCCGGTCACCCGGAGCATGCGGAGGGTCAGCGGACGGGTGCAGACCAGGTGCAGCCGGCCGTCGCGGGCGAGGACGCGGTGCCAGGCGCGGTACAGCAGCCGCAGGCCCGAGCAGTCGAAGAACTCGACGCACCGCAGGTCGATCACGACCTGCGGTGCCGGGCCCGAGGTGGCCGAGTCCAGCAGCGAGGTGATCTCCGTCGTCGCGAGCAGATCGATCTCCCCGTGCAACTCCAGCACCACATGACCGCGTTCATGATGGATGCGCAGATACCTGGAAGGCGGTGCGGGGTCGCTCGCCATGCGGACATCACCTCCAACCGGCAGTCGACCTGCCCCGAACGGGGACAGGGTCACCGGGGGCCGGGGTGACGATAGGTCAAGTGATCCTAGACACGACCCCAGGGCGCCGGTGGGTGCAAAAGCGTTCCTCGCTCTGCAAGTTACCCTCGTTGGAGTGAATCTCAGCATGTTCGATTGACATATGTCTCCGCTGTGCGTGGCGAGTTGGCCGATGGTGCACGGACCGGTCGGCCAACTCGGAGCGCGGGGTCCCGCCCGTCAGCCGACGCGCGGAATCCCGGCCGTCAGTCGACCACCAGCACGAGCTTCCCCGTGGTCCGGCCGGTGTCGCCCAGCGCGTGCGCCTTGGCGGCATCGGCCAGCGGGAAGGTCTCGGCGATCGTGGGGCGCAGCGCGCCCTTCTCGACGAGGTCCGCGACCGCCCTCATTCCGGCCTGGTCGGCATCGACGAGCATCCGTACCGCCCGGACCCCGAGCCGCTCGGCCTCGTCGTAGAACTCGTCGGACCCGACCGGCAGGATGGAGACGACCACGCCGCCCGGGCGCAGCACGCGCAGCGAGCGGAGTCCGGTCTCGCCGCCGATCGTGTCCAGTACGACGTCGACATCACGTACGGCCTCGGCGAAGTCGACGGCGGTGTAGTCGATCGGCTCGTCCACGCCGATGGACCGCAGGTAGTCGTGCTTGCCCGCGCTCGCGGTACCGATCACATACGCGCCCAGTGCCTTCGCGATCTGCACGGCCACGTGGCCGACCCCGCCGGCCGCCGCGTGGATCAGCACGCGCTGCCCGGCCCGCACGTCGGCCCGCTCGGTCAGCGCCTGCCACGCGGTCAGGGAGACCAGCGGGAGCGCGGCGGCCTGCGTGTGGTCGACCGCCGACGGCTTCAGGGTGAAGGCGCGGCCGGGACCGGTCACGTACTCGGCGTGCGAGCCGTGGCCGTAGGGGTAGGGCAGCATGCCGAAGACCTCGTCCCCGGGCTTGACGTGGGCGACGCCGATCCCGGTGGCCTCGACCGTGCCGGAGACGTCCCAGCCGAGGACGAAGGGCGGCTCGCCGAGGAACCCGCCCGTCGCGCGGTGCTTCCAGTCGGTCGGGTTGACCCCGGCGGCCCGTACCCGGACCAGGATCTCGTTCGGTCGCGGCGTGGGCCGCTCCAGGGTTACTTCCTCGAGGACCTCGGGGCCGCCGAGGACGTTCTGGCCGATGGCTCGCATCGTGTTCACAGTGCTCATGGTGAACCAGCCTGCCGGGGCCTGCCTCCCCGGGAAATGGCAGAATTGCCAACCTTCGATAAGATCGTGCCATGCAGCATGTGGAACGGGTCGTGGTCCTGGCGCTCGACGGCGTCTATCCCTTCGAGCTGGGCATGCCCAGCCGGATCTTCGGTGCGGCGGAAGGCCGGTACGAGGTGGTGACCTGCACCGTCGACGGAGGACCGGTCCGCACGGACGCCGACTTCTCCGTCACGGTCGACCACGGTCCCGAGATCCTGGGCACGGCGGACACCGTGGTGATCGCGGCCGGGGCCCCCGCCGCCCGCCCCCCCCCCCGCGGCCAC
>NZ_JBHWVI010000339.1:5810-6580 GCF_042737005.1 Streptomyces sp. NPDC060027 | reverse complement strand
CCCGTTTTCCGTCTCACTGTTACTGCAGGGATGAATGTGGTGATTTTGCCGATTCGGGGTACATGGAGGTCATGGCCGGAGGTGGCCGTGACGCCAGGAACCATGGCCTCCAGCACGGCACCTCCGGTCACCCCCTCTTCCTGCAGACCGAATGTGTGGTTTCAAGAAGCCTGGGCACCCGACTTTCTGAGGAAACGTCACCGAATTCGATGACGCCTTGAAAGACTCCGCATTTCGACTGCGGGTCAGCAATGAATCTCGATGAGGGAGCCGTTCTTTATGAGTGACAACATCTGGGGCTACCAGCCGACCACCGGCCACACCGCGGGCACCGACCTGACCGGGTACAAGGTCGAGGCGACCGACGGCAGTATCGGCAAGGTCGACAAGCACTCGGACGACGTCGACTCCTCGTACCTCGTTGTCGACACCGGCGTGTGGATCTTCGGCAAGCATGTTCTGCTGCCGGCCGGCACCGTACATAGGGTCGACCAGGCCGAGCGCAAGATCTACGTCGCCCTCACCAAGGACCAGATCAAGAACTCCCCCGAGTTCGACAAGGACAAGCACGTCAGCGACGCCGGTTACCACGAGCAGGTCGCGGGCTACTACCAGAGCCACCGAGGTATCTGACCTCAAGCACCAGCCCAGAAGTGGGGGCGGCCCGCCGCGCGCCCGTGGGGCCCCCGGGTACTGTTGCCGGGCCACCCGGGGCGGGTGGGGGCGGGGGGGGGGGGCGCAACCCCCCCCGCCGCCGCCCGGCCCACACC
>NZ_JBHWVI010000339.1:0-5800 GCF_042737005.1 Streptomyces sp. NPDC060027 | reverse complement strand
GGCGCAAAAACCCACCCCCACCGTTTTATCTAACCACAACACCCCCCCATGTGGGGGGCCCCCCGTGATAACCTGGGCCCCCCCCCGCTTCTCGTGTGCCGTGCCACTCGCTGACGGATGCCGGCGAGGCTCGGGTCCGAACCCCGCACGTCGGCCGAGCGACCCTCTCCCCCGGTTCCCGACCCTGCCCATCGGCCGACCGAATCCGCTCGGACAGCCCCTGGTATGCATCCACCCAGCGCGGGTAAACGGCCGCTGGCCGACTACCAGCGGCTGACCCTACGGGGGCTGGATCACGTAGGGAGGGGCCCTGAGATGACGGTGGCCGAGACAACGCGAGCACGCACGGCAGCGCTGCCGGAGATAGCCGACCCCTCGCAGATCGCCCCCAAGGACGCCCGGCAGCTGTCCCGGCTGTTCTACCGGCTCGCCGTCCTGGAAGACTCGTTCGCAACACGCCGGCGGCGCTGACGCCCCGCGGGGTGGGCAGCGTCGCTGGTTCGTTCATCAGCGGGTGTCCGTGCGTGCGCGTGTTTCGACCGCTGGTCGCGGTCTTTGGGCACAACTGGTCTGCTGCGATCGGCGTGTTCGAAGGTCAGGCGGATTGGACTGTGTCTCGCGGTAGAGAGACGGACGGGACGTCCTCAGGAGCAAGGCGGAGCGCTGGTAACTGGGCATGTCGCCGAGGGCCTGGACGAGGAGTTGATTCCTTGCATCCGGCCCCCGGACACAGAGGCCCCGGAGCCGGATCAGCCTGCTGCAGAGCGGGGGGCGGTGGCCGTCGAGGCGTCTGGATGGATGGTGAAGACTCGGTCCAGACCGATGATGGACAGGATGCGGGCGGTGTTGGTGGGGACCGCGGCCAGGGCCATGCCGCCGCCCAGTTCGGTGGCCAGGTTGCGAGCGGCCAGCAGCGTGGTGATGCCACTGGAGTCGCAGAATTCCAGGCCGGCCAGATCCAGGACCAGCAGTTGCCCGCCGGTCAGGGTGAGACTGTCGAGGGCGTTGCGGAGTTCGGGTGCCGTCGCATGGTCGAGGTCACCGGTGATCTCCAGTACGGGACCGGTGTCGGCGTCTCGGGAGGTGATCGTCAGCGGGCTCATCTCAGGTCTTCACTCGCGGGGGCGGGCACGCCGAGGGCGAGCAGCGCGGTGTCGTCGTCGAGGCCGTCACCGAACCCGGTGAGGAGCCCTGTCAGGGCGGTGATCAGGGCATGCGGTCCCGCAGCGGGCTGGGTGGCGGTGAAGACGCGCAGGGCGTCCTCGCCGTACAGCTCGCGATCGGGCCCGGTGCGGGCCTCGGTCAGGCCGTCGGTGTAGAGCAGCAGGGTGTCGCCGGGAAAGAGCTGGGTGCGCGCCGTTTCGAACTGTGCGCCGGGCAGGACGCCGACGAGCATGCCGCCGGGGGTTGGCAGATAGTCCGCGGTGCCATCCGCGTGCTGGATGAGTGCGGAGGGGTGGCCGCCGGAGGCCAAGTGCACGCTGACGTGGTCGTCCGCGGGGTTGAGAACGCCGAATATGGCGGTGCAGTAGCGGGTGTCGCCGCTGGTGTACCGCTCGTGCAGCACCGTGTTCAGGGTGCTCAGGACGGTGACGGGGTCGGGGTCGTGCAGGGCGGCGGCCCGCAGTGTGTAACGGGTCAGCGAGGTGACCGCGGCAGCCTGGGGGCCTTTGCCGCAGACGTCGCCGAGGAAGAATGCCCACCGGTCCGTGTCGAGGGGGAACAGGTCGTAGAAGTCTCCGCCGAGAAGATCCGGAGAGGCGGTGTGGTAGTAGGAGCCGGCTTCCAGGCCCGGAACCGTGGGCAGTTCGGCGGGCAGCAGGCTCTGCTGGAGGACGGCGAGGGCTTCCTGGAGTCGTTCGCGGTCGGCCTCGGCCTGCCGGTGCGCTTCTTCAGCCGCCTGACGTCCGCGCAGCAGCTCGGTCTCGTAGGCGCGGCGGTCGCGCGCGTCGAAGACGGTGGTGCGGATCAGCAGCGGCTCGCCGTCGTCGCTGGTCTTCACCTTCGATGTGACCAGCACCGGCATCCGCTGTCTTCCGGCGGCTTTGATGTCCAGGGCGATACCGCTGACCTCGCCCTGCATCTGCAGCATCGGGGCGAAGTGCGTCTCGTGGTAGAGCTTCCCGCCCACGGTGAGCAGATCGGCGAACCGCATTCGGCCCACCACCTGGGCCCGGGACAGACCGAGCCAGTACAGCAACGTGGTGTTGATCTTCGCGATGGTGCCGTCCATCAGTGTCGACAGGTAGCCGCACGGCGCCTGCTCGTACAGTTCCTCGGCGCTGTCCTCCAACAGCGAGATGAACGCCGCGTCCGTGGCACCCACGTCCGGTTCCTCGCCCGGGTCATGGCCGGTGCGGCACATCATCCGGCAGCACCGATGAAGTCGGTAATCGCTTGAGCGGTGGCCTGCGGTGCGCTCAGCTGCGGGCAGTGCCCCGTCGCCTCCAGCGTGACCAGGCGGCTGCCCGGGATCGCGTCGTTGACGAAGGCACCGACCTCGCGGGGGGCGATCACGTCCTGCTTGCATTCCAGCACCAGCGTCGGCATCGCGACCGTCTTGAGGTCGGCGCGGCTGTCGGACAGGAACGTCGTGCGCGCGAAGACCCGGGCCATGTCCGGGTCGGTCGCGCAGAACGAGGTGGTCAGCTCCTGGCCGAGTTCCGGCCGGTCCGCGTTCCCCATGATCACTGGAGCCATCGCAGCGGACCAGCCCAGATAGTTCGACTCCAGCGAATCCAGCAGCTCATCGATGTCGTCCGCGCTGAAACCGCCCCGGTACCCGTCCTCGTCGATGTAGCGGGGCGAGGGAGCCACCATCACCAGATGGGAGAACCGCTGCGGCGCCTTCGCCGCCGCGAGCACCCCGACCATGGCACTGACCGAATGCCCCACGAAGATCACATCCCGCAGGTCCAGCTCCTCACAGACCTCCAGCACATCAAGGGCATAGCCCTCCAACGAGCTGTAGCGACGCTCGCTCCAGGCCGAAGGGTCCGAGCGGCCGGAGCCCACGTAGTCGAACAGCACCACCCGGAAGTCCACGGCCAGCATGGGGACCACCAGACGCCACATGTTCTGGTCACAGCCGAACCCGTGCGCCAGCAGGAGCACCGGCCCGTCCGCACGGCCGGTGACGGTGACGTTGTTCCTGCGACGAATATCCATGCCCACCAGTTTCCCATTGCTCGGGGCGAGCGAGTCGAAGCGACTGCCCCGGCCCGAACCGGCGCCGGAGACAAAAGCGGGGGCGCTGGTCCGGCTGCGGGAGGAGTGGTCGTCCGTAGGTGCAGGGTTCATTCCGAACCTTCCTCGATAGGGCACGTATCAAGGAATTCCCGCCGCGCAAGGGTAGTGCGGGAACCACAAGAACGAGCCGAATAGAATGCGAAAGAAAATCTGGCCTGCAGTGAATCTGATACGTATGCAGGCGATGAAAAAAGTGGCATCATGCGGACGTGAAATCCAGGGCTTCAGACGGGTGCAACTTCGGGGACCCATCGCCCGCAGGCATTATCCAAGGACGCGGGCACTGCGGTAAATGCCCGCAGCGGGGTGCGCGCACCCCGAGAGGTGCGGGCCCCCGCTGCAGAGTGCGCGTCGGCGTCAGACGGGAACGATGTTCTCCGCCGTCGGGCCCTTCTGGCTCGGCGCGATGTCGAAGGTGACCTTCTGGCCTTCGAGCAATTCACGGAAGCCCTGGGAGGCGATGTTCGAGAAGTGGGCGAACACGTCGGCGCCTCCGCCATCCTGCTCGATGAATCCGAAACCCTTCGCCGCGTTGAACCACTTCACGGTGCCAGATGCCATGTCATATCTCCTTTGGGGCAGTACGCCGGGATCCGCAATGCGCGGATACCGGGTCGCCGCGATGACACCCTCCCGGAATGACCGGAAATACAAAAACGCTTCCACCGGCTAAAAGTACCGTTGGAGGCGTTTGAAGTTTGGGAACCAAGACTGCAACTGAGATCGACAGTAGCATGCCATACTGTCCGCCGTGCGTCACAGGATTCCATTCTGCTCGCTGCGGTAAAAACACTCTCGGAACGGGGCGTTAAACCCTCACCTCGCGGTTGTAGCTATTAATCCACAGCTGACCTCGATTCTTCACGAGTGGCGTGAACTCGGCCCGATCGACGGTGCGCCCGTAATAACCCCCTGTCCGGCAGCCGGGAGATCGGAGAGGCGGGTCCAGGCAGTGGTGAACGCGGTGGCCCAGGGCCAGGTGGACTCGATCCGCAGCCATCGGCCGCGGGCGTGTTCGTCAGGCGGGCGGGCAGGTGGTAGAGCCGGAAGCGCATGGTGTCCGGCTCGGCGGCGGCGAGGTGATCGACGTCGTGGAGGGCGAGGAGGCGGTCAGCTTCGCGAACTGCCGCCTCGAGGGCTGCACCCGGCGGACGATCAGCCGCATCCCCTGCGGCCATCCCTCGTGGATGTTCAGGCCGGTCAGCTCCGCGACGAAGTAGCCCTCCTGCGTCTCGCCGTTCTGCTTCAGGTATCTGTTCCAGTGCGGACGCCAGGACCCGGACGTGATCGGCGACCATGTTCGCGCCGGCATTGCCCGGCCGCAGCTCCATGGATGACGATCCAGCCCGTCAGACGCCGGCCCGGCAACCGTCAGCCAGGGAAAGTCCCCGGGCCGCAGGTGCAGCCGGGACCACACGTGCCGGCGCACCCGACGGCGGGCCTTCGCCACCTGCCCCAGCGTCCTCTCGTCGAGTGCGGCCAGGGTCCGACGGGCGGTGGAGTCCGAGGCGGGCGGACCGAACAACGGCCGGTGACGGAGCTGGAGCCGCTCGGCCTCCAGCAGGTTCGTCGCCCCGGCGTGATCGACACCGCGAGCTGCACCAGCAGCGCGGACCGGTTCCGCGAGCCAGGCCCGCCCACCGGCAACACCCTCGCCAACGCCTCGGCCAGCCCGACCCGGTCCGCCGCCGCAGCAGTGCCTCCCCGGCGTGTCCGACCAGTCCCTTGCCGTCGGCCCGCACGGCCGGCCGCCGGACAGAACGACCCGCGCGTCACACCCCGACATGTGTGTGCGGGATCCGCCGGAACCCGGACGCACCATCTCAGGACACGGGCGGACCGGACGGTCCGGCCGTCCGGCGGTGTTCGGCGTTGATGCGCTGGGCTTCTTCGAGTTGGTCTTCGAGGATGATGATGCGGCAGGCGGCCTCGATGGGGGTGCCGTTGTCGACGAGTTCGCGGGCGCGGGCGGCGATGCGCAGCTGGTAGCGGGAGTAGCGGCGGTGTCCGCCCGGGGAGCGCAGCGGGGTGATGAGGCGGGCTTCGCCGATGGCACGGAGGAAGCCCTGGGTGGTGCCGAGCATCTCGGCGGCCCGGCCCATGGTGTAGGCGGGGTAGTCGTCGTCGTCGAGTCGGCCGAACGAGTCGTCTGCTGTCACTTGCACCTCTCCGAGAAACGCGTGGAGGGGCCCCGGTGCTGTACCGCCACCGGGGCCCCGAAGGAACTGCTACACCATCTGCCGGCCCTGATACTGCACCGACCTTCTGTTTCCGCACGCCCACCCGGGAGAGGGCGGGGTATGCGGGGATCGCGGTTGCTCGACCGGAGACCACCTCACTATCGATGTCCTGCGGTACCCGGGCTCAGCCATCCCGCCCGGGCGATCCTGATGGCGCTCGGCCCCTCCGTTCTTTCCCTCTTAGATCAACTAACTACCGGTACTGCTCTACCGCGCACTGCTGGTGATGCGACCTGCTCGGTGACCTGAGGAAGCGCCACTCTTCGGCAGCCAGCCCCGTCGCCCGTCCTGCGTCTGCTCTGGCTTAGAAC
>NZ_JBHWVI010000338.1:0-6602 GCF_042737005.1 Streptomyces sp. NPDC060027 | reverse complement strand
GGCCCAGGCCGGGCTGGGCACGGTGCCCGCGTCGGCGGCCGCGGCCATCTCGGCCGCCGCGCGAGCCGAGCACTTCGACGTCAGGGAGGTGGCGGTGCGCGCGCGGGCGGCGGCCAATCCGGTGGTCGCCCTGGTACGGATGCTCGCCGACACGGTGGCGGAGAAGGACCCCGAGGCCGCGCACTACGTCCATCAGGGCTCCACCAGCCAGGACGTTCTCGACACCGCCCTCATGCTGGTGGCCGCCCGCACCGTGTCCCTCATCCTCGCCGACCTCGACCGCACCGCCGCCGCCCTGGCCGCCCTGGCCGAACGCCACCGCGACACACCGGCGGCCGCCCGCACCCTCGGCCAGCACGCCGTCCCCACCACGTTCGGCCTGAAAGCCGCCGGCTGGCTCCAGGCCGTCCTGGACGCCGAGGAGCGGCTGAGGGCGATACGCGAGGGCGGGCTCCCCGTCCAACTGGGCGGCGCGGCGGGCACGATGGCCGGATACCTCGCCTACGCCCGCATCCAAGGGCCGGTGGGACCGGGCGGAGCGGAGGACTGCGTGCGGCGGCTGCCCGCCGCCGTCGCCGCCGAACTCGGCCTGGCGGAACCCGCCGTCCCCTGGCACACCGTGCGGACCCCCGTGGCGGACCTTGCCGGAGCGCTGTCCCTCACCACCGCCGGGCTCGGCACCTTCGCGACGGACGTCCAGCTGCTGTCCCGTACCGAGACCGGGGAGGTCACCGAACCGGGTGCCGAGGGGCACGGCGCGTCGTCGGCCATGCCGCACAAGCGCAACCCGGCCCTCGCCGCCCTGATCCGCTCAGCCGCCTACCAGATCCCGGGACTTGTGAGCGGCCTCGCGCAGGCGGCGGTCGTCGACGACGAGCGCCCCGCGGGTGCCTGGCACGCGGAATGGTGGCCTCTGCGCGAGTGTCTCAGGCTGGCCGGCGGAGCCGCCCACACCGCGGCGGAACTGGCCGAAGGACTCACCGTCCACGCCGACCGGATGCGCGCCAACCTTGCCCTCACCGGCGGCCTGGTGGTCTCCGAGCGGCTCGCTGCCGTCCTCTCGTCCGAGCTGGGCAGGGCTCCGGCCAAGGCGTTGGTCGGCCGGGCATCCGCGCTGGCGGCGAGCAGCGGGCGGCACCTGGCGGACGTACTCGCCGAAGCCCCCGAACTGACCGGGCGGCACGGTCCCGGGTCGCTGCGCGCTCTGTGCGATCCCGAGCAGTACACCGGTGCGGCGGGGACGCTGGTCGACCGGGTCGTCACCCGCTTCCGCACCACCCGTGCGGGCGGCTGAGTCCCACGGCGGGCCGCCGGACCGACGCGACCGCTGCCACCGAATCCGCCACCGAATCCGCCACCGAATCCGCCACCGAAACGATGCAGAAGGGCCCACGATGACGGCAACGACCCAGCGGTGGACGACCCCGATCGGGGTGGAGGTGACCCGTACCTCGGAGCCCCTCGCCCTCCCTCTGGCCGAAGCGGAACTCGGTCGTCTGGAGAGCGCCCTCGATCTGCGCAGAGGTCTGCTGCTCTCGGGCCGTTCCGAACAGCCCGGACGCTACCGGCCCTTCGACCTCGCGCACGTGGACCCTCCCGTGGAGGTGACGGCCGTCCAGGACAGCGTGGAGGTACGCGCGCTGAACGAGCGCGGCCGGGTGCTGCTGCCGGCCCTCGCCGCCGTCCTCGTCCCGCAGGACGCACGGTGGGACCCCGGTGCGGGACTGATCACCGCCGACATCGGCAGTCGTGACCAGCTGATCGCGGAAGAGGACCGCACACGGCGCCCCTCCGTCCTGACCCTGCTGCGCACCCTCGTCGCCGGGTTCTCCAGCCCGGAGGACGACCTGTGGGGACTGTACGGGGCGTTCGGCTACGACCTGGTCCTGCAGTTCGACCCCGTACCGCTGCACCAGGACCGCGCCCCCCGCGACCGCACCATGGCACTGCACCTCCCGGACCGCCTCCTGCGGATCGACCGGCGACGAGGCACCGCGGTGCGGTACTGCTACGACTTCTCCTACGCCGGCCGCTCCACCGCCGGACTCGACCGCGCCACGCCCGCCGCCCCGTACGGGCCGCCCACCGAGCCGGCCGTCCACCGCGACCACGCGCCGGGCGCGTACGCGCGGCTGGTCCGCCGCGCCCGGCGGCGCTTCCACGACGGTGAGATGTTCGAAGCGGTCCCCGGCCAGAGCTTCCACCGCCCCGCCCAGTCACCGCCGTCCGAGATCTTCCGCAGACTGCGGACACGCAACCCCGCACCGTACGGGCTGCTCATGAATCTCGCGGGCGGCGAGCACCTGGTCGGAGCCTCACCCGAGATGTTCGTCCGGGTCGACCCCGTGGCCGGCACCGTCGAGTCCTGCCCGATCAGCGGCACCATCGCGCGCGGCCGAGGGCCTCTGGAGGACGCCGAGCAGATCCGTACGCTGCTCGACTCGCGCAAGGAGGAGTCGGAGCTGACGATGTGCACGGACGTCGACCGCAACGACAAGGCCCGCGTCTGCCTTCCGGGCAGCGTCGAGCTCGTTGCCCGTCGTCAGATCGAGTTGTACTCCCGGCTGATCCACACCGTCGACCACGTCCGGGGCCGGCTGCGCCCCGACCGTGACGCCCTCGACGCGTTCCTCAGCCACATGTGGGCCGTCACCGTGACAGGTGCGCCCAAGCGCGCGGCCATGGCGTTCATCGAGGAGCACGAACGCAGCCCGCGGCGCTGGTACGGCGGCGCGGTCGGGCGCATCGGCTTCGACGGCGGCCTGGAGACGGCACTCACGCTGCGCACCGTCCAGATCCGGGACGGGGTCGCCACCGTGCGGGCGGGAGCCACGCTGCTGTACGACTCCGATCCGGTGGCGGAGGAGAGCGAGACCCTGCTCAAGGCGCTCGCACTGCTCGACGCCGTGGAGGAGGCGAGTCCGGCGCCCGCCGTGCCGGTGCCCGTGCCCGGTGTGTCCGCGTACCGGCCGGGCAGCCCTGGCGCCGAGACCGCCGCGGACGGCGGTGGGCCCTGTCGCGTGCTGCTGGTCGACCACCAGGACTCCTTCGTCCACACACTCGCCGACTACCTCCGGCAGACCGGCGCGGAGGTCGTCACCTACCGTGCCGGGTTCCCGGCTGAGCTGCTCGACACCGTGGCACCCGACCTGCTCGTGCTGTCACCGGGCCCGGGACGTCCGGGGGACTTTGGTATGTCGGAACTCATCGACGCGGCACTGGTGCGTGCCCTGCCCGTGTTCGGTGTCTGCCTGGGACTGCAGGGGCTGGTGGAGCACTTCGGGGGAACGCTCGGCAGGCTGCGGCGGCCCGTGCACGGCAAACCCTCGCCCATCGAGGTCACCGACGGCGGCGGGACGCTCTTCAAGAACCTGCCCGCGCGCTTCGAGGCCGGGCGCTACCACTCGCTGTACGCCGAACCCCGGTCACTGCCTGGCGTGCTGGAGGTCACGGCCCGCACCCCCGACGGGACGGTCATGGCCATCGAGCACCGCGAACTGCCCATAGCGGCGGTCCAGTTCCACCCGGAGTCGATCATGACGACGGGGGAGGGCGCCGGGCACACGCTGATCGCCAACGCCGTCACCGGTCTCACCCGGGCTCCCTCGGCCGCCATGACCGCGAGGAACGCCCGGTGACCCAGTACGAGGAGGGCGAGCAGGTCGAGGAGGGCGCGGAGGGGGAGGAGAGCGAGGAGGTCGAGGAGGTCGCGGACAAGAGCGGCGGGCACAATCCGCCCGCCCGTGACATCCCGCCCGCCCGTGACATCCCGCGCTCCCCCTTCGTCCGCAACGCCCGCCTCGCCGGGCTGCCACTCGGCTTCGCCGGCCGTTCGGTGCTGCGCATCGGCAAGCGCCTCCTCGGCCAGCCGGTCGACCTCGTCACCGCCGAGCTCCAGCGCCGGACCGGTCGTCACCTCTTCCGCGTCCTCGGTGAGCTCAAGGGCGGCGCCATGAAGTTCGGTCAGATGCTGTCCGTCTACGAGGCGGCGCTGCCCGCGGAGGCGATCGCCCCCTACCGGGCGGCCCTGACGCTGCTCCAGGAGGCGGCGCCGGCCCTGCCGGCCGCACGCGTCCACGCGGTACTGGAGACCGAGTTGGGGAAGGACTGGCGCGGACGGTTCGCGTCCTTCGACGACACACCCACGGCGGCCGCCTCCATCGGACAGGTGCACAGGGCGGTGTGGGAGGACGGCCGGGCGGTCGCCGTGAAGATCCAGTATCCCGGAGCCGCGGAGGCGCTGCTCGGCGACTACGCCCAACTCGGCCGTCTGATCCGGCTGTTCTCCGTGGTCGCCCCGGCCCTGGACGTCGAACCGATGCTGGGTGAGTTGCGGGAGCGGGTCACGGAGGAACTGGACTACCGCCTGGAGGCCGCTGCGCAGCAGACGTTCGCCGATGCCTACCGCTCGGACGAGGACGTCCTGGTTCCCGACGTGGTGACCTTCACCGAGCGGGTGCTGGTCACCGAGTGGATGGACGGTACCCCTTTGGCCACCGTGATCCGGGAGGGATCGCAGGCCGAGCGCGACGAGACGGGGCTCCGGTACGCGCGCTTCCTGTTCTCCGGGCCCGAGCGCGCCGGACATCTCCACGCGGACCCGCACCCGGGCAACTTCCGGCGGCTCGACGACGGACGGCTCGGCGTCATCGACTTCGGCGCCGTCAAGCACCTGCCGGAAGGCTTCCCGCCCGCCCTGGGCAACCTGAACCGCCTGGTGCACCAGGGGGACTGGGCGGCGGCCCAGGAGCTCCTGGTCCAGGAGGGCTTCATCAGGTCCGCCGCTCCCCCCGACCACGCCGCCCTCGCCTCCCTCCTGCTCCCCGTCGCGACCCCGTCGGCCGCCGAGACATACCGCTTCACCCGCGCGTGGCTCCGCGAGGAAGTGGTGCGGTCCTTCGACTGGCGCGAGGGCGGCCTGGTGCGCCGCTTCAACCTTCCACCGTCGTACGTCCTGGTGAACCGCGTCATCGGCGCCGCCACCGCGGTGCTGTGCCAGCTGGAGTGCGAGATCCCGTTCCGAGCCGAGGCCCTCCGCTGGCTGCCCGGCTTCGACGACACCCGCCAGGGCCGTGCAATTCGACACCTATGACCGAATTGTCCCGGACGTGTCGGACATCACTGGGTCCGGCTCGACTTGGCCAACTCGGCCGCACGGCAAGAATTCCCAAGGGTCGTAGGCATGTTTCGACGCTGATCAAGCACTTGCGGATTGCGTTCGCCTCGCGCAGAGTCCATCACCATTCAGTCCGCCATCGCTCACCTGTTGCGCATGGCTCAACTGTTGCCTGGGGGGCGAAAGGTCACGCGTACATGCCAATGAATTGCACACTTGATATTCAGCGACACCGCCGTTCTCGCGCCGCGCGAACAAAGCTGGGAGCGCTTGCGCTCGCCACTGCCGCACTCGCCGGAGGCGTCCTTACGCAAACGGGCCAGGCGGAAGCCGCCACCGCCAACGTCGGGGTCGATTCCCTGTCCGTGTCAGCGGCCCCGAACGGACAACTCAAAGCCACGGCCACGGTCCACAGCACCAGAAGTATCAAACTACAGGCGCTGACTGTCGCCGTGCGATCCGCCAACGGTGGTCACTTCGACTATCCCGGAGCCACCGCGCCCACCCTTGGAACCCGGCCCACCACATACACCTCGGGCTCCCGCGCATTCCCGGCGGGCACCTATACATACTTCGTCGCATACAAGTTTCACGACAGCTGGCGCAGTCTCTCTCCGGTGAAATCCTTCACCTCCGGCATCAACTCCAGCACGACGCCGACAGCGACACCGACGGCTTCAACTCCTGCGGGCACCCCTACGCAAACCGCATCCCCCACGCAAACCGCATCCCCCGCGCCGACACCGACCTCCAGCACAACGCCCTCTGCGCCGTCCACGACCGCCGCTACGCCTGTCGGCATTGCCGGCACATGGCGCCAGGTGTTCAGCGACGAATTCAATGGCACCGGTCTTGACAGTTCCAAATGGAACTCGAACTGGTTCGGATGTTCCGGGTGTGTCACCAAGCCGCCCAACTCCGCTGAAGCGTCCGCCTATTCCCCGTCGCAGGTCTCTGTCGGCGACGGATCCCTCCACCTCAAGCTCATCCAGCAGCCGACCACCGTCGGCGGCAAGACGTATCCCAACGTTTCCGGCCTGGTGACCAGCAACGGGAAGGCCCAGTTCACTTACGGCGCTTTCGAGGCCCGCATCTACACGCCCTCCTCCGGGACGAAGATGGCCAACTGGCCCTCCTTCTGGTTGGACGGGCAGAACTGGCCGACGGATGGTGAGCTGGACGTCCTCGAAGGCCTGGGCGGCTCCGCCTGTTATCACTTCCATTCCACGGCAGGCGGTCCGGGAGGGTGCGCTTCCGGCACCTACTCCGGCGGCTGGCACACTTTTGGTGCCGAATGGAAGCAGGGCTCCGTCACGTACTACTACGACGGCAAGCAGGTCGGTCAGATCACCTCCGGGATCACCTCCGCCCCGATGTATCTGATCCTCAACAACGCCATCAACCCCAGTCACAGCGGAACCAACGTGGTCCCCGCCGACATGATGGTCGACTACGTGAGGGCCTGGCAGCACTGACCCCACCGACG
>NZ_JBHWVI010000337.1:0-6633 GCF_042737005.1 Streptomyces sp. NPDC060027 | reverse complement strand
CCTCATCGGCGAGAAGATCAACATCAACGGCGACGGCACCCCGCTGCGCTACATGGACAAGCCGAGCAAGGACGGCGGCTCCAAGGACTCCTGGTCCTCCACCGTCGGCAACCTGGACGTGCACTACTCGTCCGGCGTCGCGAACCACTTCTTCTACCTCCTCTCGGAGGGCAGCGGTTCGAAGACGATCAACGGGGTCAGCTACAACTCCCCGACGTCCAACGGCACCACGGTCACGGGCATCGGCCGGGCCAAGGCGCTGCAGATCTGGTACAAGGCGCTGACGACCTACATGACGTCGACGACCAAGTACGCGGGCGCCCGCACGGCCACGCTCTCCGCGGCGTCGGCCCTGTACGGCTCCACGAGCACGGAGTACAAGACGGTGGCCGCCGCCTGGTCCGCGGTCAACGTCGCCTAGCAAGCACGTAGTCGAACAGAGGCGGCACCCGGGGAAGGACAGCCCCGGGTGCCGCCTTACTCTTGCCCCCATGCCCTACACGTACGAGGACGTGGGCGCGACCCGCGAGGATCGCTGCCCTCCGGGCTTCCACCGACTGCATGTCCGCTTCCGGATCGGCGAGGGCGAGGCCGTCTTCCGGCGCGCCTCCGAAGCCCTGATGACCTGGGAGCTGCACCGTGCCATGGGGATCGGCATGGTCTCCGACGCCGACAAGGCGGCTCCGGGCGTCGACGTCACCGTCGGTCTCGGCCCGATCAAGGCCCCCTGCCGCGTCGTCTGGACGGCGGAGGAACCCCGGCGCACCGCCTGGGCCTACGGAACACTGTCCGGCCACCCCGAGTGCGGCGAGGAAGCCTTCGTCGTCTCCCGCACCGGCGACGGCACCGTCTGGCTGACGATCACGGCCTTCAGCCGCGCGGTCAAGTGGTACGCCCGCGCGGGCGGCGCCGCGACGAGAGGACTCCAGCACGCGTACGCCCAGCGGTGCGGGAAGGTCTTGCGGAGGTTGTGCGCGGGGCTGGACAGCTGAACCCGGAGGCAGGTGTGCACAGCCCCGCGGGACGGCGGACGCCGGGCACGGGCCCGGCGGGTGACCGATGCCGGGCGGGTGTGCCGGGGACGGTCCGGCCTCGGCCGGGCCCGAAGGCGAGCCGTGGCACACGGCTCGCCCCCGGCGGTGTCCCGCCCGCGCCTCACCGCATCAGCAGACCCGCCCCCTCCCCCATCTCCTCCGACGGGACCGCCACCAGGCCGAGTTCCGCGGCGGAGGCCAGCAGGCGGTGGGTCGGCAGGATGCGGACCGTGTAGCCGAAGGGGCCCGTGCGGTCGAGGGACAGTGGGCCCTCGTACACCCAGCGGCCCTCGAGGTCGGGGCCGCCGGCCGGTTTCAGCGGGACGCAGACCGCGTCGCCGATGCGGTCGTCGGTGTCGACGCGGCCCGCGACCGCCTGGACCTCCACGTCGTCGGGGACGAGGTCGCCGAGGCCGACGCGCACGCGCAGCGACAGGGTGGTGCCGAGTTCGGCGGTCGCGGTGGCCGAGGACGCCTCGAGATGGTCGACGGTGACCTGCGGCCAGGCGGCGCGGACACGTGACTTCCAGGCGGCCAGTTCGCGGGCCGTCTCGGCGGTGAGGGACCGGTGGGCCTGCGCAGCGGGGGCGTACAGGCGCTCCACGTACTCGCGCACCATCCGGCCGGCCAGGACCTTCGGGCCGAGGTGGGTCAGCGTCCGGCGGACCATCTCGATCCAGCGGTCGGGCAGACCGTGCTGCCCCCGGTCGTAGAAGCGGGGGGCCACCCGCTGTTCGAGGAGGTCGTAGAGGGCCCCGGCCTCCAGCTCGTCACGGCGGTCGTCGTCGGTCGCGGTGCCGTCCGCGGTCGGGATCGCCCAGCCGAAGTCGGGCTGGAACCATTCGTCCCACCAGCCGTCCAGCACGGAGAGGTTCAGGCAGCCGTTGAGCGCCGCCTTCATACCGCTCGTGCCGCACGCCTCCAGCGGGCGCAGCGGGTTGTTGAGCCAGATGTCGCAGCCCGGGTACAGCTTCTGCGCCATCGCCATGCCATAGTCGGGCAGGAAGACGATCCGGTGGCGCACCCGGGGGTCGTCGGCGAATTCGACCAGCTCCTGGATCAGCCGTTTCCCGCCGTCGTCGGCGGGGTGGGCCTTGCCCGCCACCACGATCTGGACCGGCCGCTCGGCGTGCAGCAGCAGGTCCATGAGCCGGTCGCGGTCGCGCAGCATGAGGGTCAGCCGTTTGTACGAGGGGACCCGGCGCGCGAAGCCGATGGTGAGCACGTCGGGGTCCAGCACTCCGTCGATCCAGCCGAGTTCGGCGGTGCCGGCGCCCCGCTGGCGCCAGGAGGCCCGGAGCCGGTCCCGCACCTCCAGCACCAGCTGTTCCCGCAGCACCCGCCGCAGGTCCCAGATCTCCTGGTCGGCGATCTCGGCCACCGCGTCCCACCGGTCCGAGCCGCCGACGGTCAGCGCGTCCTCGGTGCGCTGCGCGCCGATCTGCCGGGCGCCGAGACGGAAGACCTCGGGCGCCACCCAGGTCGGCGCGTGGACGCCGTTGGTGACCGAGGTGATCGGCACCTCCTCGGGGTCGAAGCCCGGCCAGAGCCCGGAGAACATCTCCCGGCTGACCTGGCCGTGCAGCAGCGAGACCCCGTTCGCCCGCTGGCCGAGCCGCAGGCCCATGACGGCCATGTTGAAGAGGTTCGGCTCGCCTCCGGCGTAGGTCTCCATGCCGAGAGCGAGGATGCGCCCCACGTCGATGCGCGGGAGTTCGGCGTCGGGGCCGAAGTGGCGGGCGACCAGTTCCCGGTCGAAGCGGTCGATGCCGGCGGGTACCGGGGTGTGGGTGGTGAAGACCGTGCCGGCCCTGACCGCCTCCAGCGAGGACGCGAAGTCCAGTCCTTCGTCGGCGAGTTCGGCGATCCGCTCCAGGCCGAGGAAACCCGCGTGCCCCTCGTTGGTGTGGAACACCTCGGGCTGCGGATGCCCGGTCAGACGGCAGTACGTCCGGACCGCGCGCACCCCTCCTATACCGAGCAGCATCTCCTGGAGCAGCCGGTGCTCGCTGCCGCCGCCGTACAGCCGGTCGGTGACTCCGCGTTCGCCGAGGTCGTTCTCCTCGACGTCGGAGTCGAGCATGAGCAGCGGGACGCGGCCGACCTGGGCCAGCCAGACCCGGGCGTGCAGCGCGCGGCCGCCGGGCAGGGCGAGCGAGACCTGGGCGGGCGTGCCGTCGTCGTCGCGCAGGGGCACCACGGGCAGTTCGTTGGGGTCGAGGACCGGATAGTGCTCCTGCTGCCAGCCGTCGCGGGACAGGGACTGGCGGAAGTAGCCGTGCCGGTAGAGCAGGCCCACGCCGATCAGCGGGGCACCGAGGTCGCTGGCCGCCTTGAGATGGTCGCCCGCGAGGATGCCGAGGCCCCCGGAGTACTGCGGCAGCGCGGCGGTGATGCCGAACTCGGGCGAGAAGTAGGCGATGGCGGCGGGCAGGTCGGAGGTCTGTGTCTGGTACCAGCGGTCACCGGTGACGTACTCGCGCAGGTCGTCGGAGACCTCGCCGAGGCGGCGAAGGAACCGGCTGTCCTGCGTGAGCTCCGTGAGCCGTCCGGCGGACACGCTGCCGAGCAGGCGTACGGGGTCGCCGCCGGACGCGGCCCAGCGCTCCGGGTCGACGGACTGGAAGAGGTCGCGGGTCTCGGCATGCCAGGACCAGCGGAGGTTGCGTGCCAGGTCACTGAGCGGGTGAAGGACTTCGGGGAGAACGGGTCGGACGGTGAATCTGCGGATCGCCTTCACGAGTTCCACCTTCACGGAGGACGTACGCGGCAGAGGGACGCACGGCGTTGTGCGGCCTTCGTCACCCACGACGGTAGCGGCGAGGGTGCCTTCGCGACACGGCGCATCGCGGCACGACCCCCGGATCGGATCGACCGGGTGACATCGGCGAGAAGCCGCGTTACGTCCGCGAGAAGCCGTGTTACGTCGGCGAGAAATCGACGCAACCTTCACGGACAGCCGCGGACAGCCGTGGACACACCCGGGCCGGTATGGCCGATTCCGCCCTCCTGGGCGGCCTTGTGGTGCTTCGCGCCGCACGAGAGGCTCGCCAGGTGACGTACGGCCGGGCCCTGCCCAGAGCGGTCGGCTCCGGCCTGCGTACGTCGACTTGAGGAGGGGAACTCCAGTCATGGCACGGACGAGGAAGTGGCGTCTGCGCTGGGCGGCTGGTCTCACCGCGGTCACGACGGCCGCGGTGCTTTCGGCCATCGCCCCGCCCGCACAGGCGGCCCCGGAGGGGCAGATACGCGGAGCCGGTCTCCCGGGCTCCGTGAGCGGCAGCTACATCGTGACGCTCAAAGGGGGTACGCGGGCTTCGTCTCCGGCGGGCACGGGTATCGCCGAGCGGTACGGGGCGAGAATCAGCCACACGTACGGCACGGCCCTCAACGGCTTCGCCGTGCGGGCCGAGGAGAGACAGGCCGGACGGCTCGCCGCGGACCCCCGCGTGGCCTCGGTCGTCCAGGACACCCGGGTGGCGCTCGACGGTGTCCAGAGGAACCCGCCCTCGTGGGGCCTGGACCGGATCGACCAGCCGGACCGGCCGCTCGACAAGCGCTACACGGCACCGGGATCGGCGGGCTCGGGAGTGACCGTGTACGTCATCGACACCGGCGTCCGCGTCACCCACCGGGACTTCGGGGGCCGGGCGGCCGACGGCTGGGACTTCGTCGACGACGACAGGACCGCGCAGGACGGCAACGGCCACGGCACCCATGTGGCCGGAACCGTCGCGGGCACCGCGTACGGCGTCGCCAAGAGGGCCAGGGTCGTCGCCGTCCGTGTCCTCGACGACCAGGGGGCCGGTTCCACCGCCCAGGTCATCGCCGGCATCGACTGGGTCACCCGGCACGCGAGGAAGCCGGCCGTGGCCAACCTCAGTCTGGGCGGGTACGCCAACACCCAGCTGGACGCGGCCGTCCGCAACTCCATCGCCTCCGGTGTGACCTACACGGTCGCGGCGGGCAACGACGGTCTGCCGGCCTCGTTCTACTCCCCGGCCCGGGTCGCCCAGGCCGTCACGGTGGGCGCGAGCGACCGGACCGACGCGCGGGCGAGCTTCTCGAACACCGGGTCGGCGCTCGACCTCTTCGCGCCGGGGGTCGCGATCACGTCGACTTCGTACGCCGGTGACACGGCGAAAGCGACATACTCCGGCACGTCGATGGCGAGCCCGCACGCCGCCGGCGCGGCCGCGCTGTTTCTGGCGGCTCATCCGCGGGCCACACCGGCCCAGGTGGCGAAAGCGCTGGTGAGACAGGCGGCCTCGGGAAAGGTGTCGGGCGTCGGCCCGGGTTCACCGAACAAACTCCTGCACGTCGGCTGACCCAGGTGGAACGCTGGTACAACCAGGGTGATTCGGCCACACCGCACCGGCCTCGCCTGCCCGGGACGAGGCCGGTCTTGTGTGTAGACATACGCGTGAGTAGTTAACAAAGTGCCGGAATGCTCACCCGCATAGGGTGGGAAGGCTCCCCCGGTACACCCGCAGGCCCCACCTCCCCACACCCTCATCCGCCCACCCACGTTGACGCGGACAGGAGCGGTCATGCCCGCCACGCACCACACGTCGCCACCCACGACGACCACCCCCGAGACCCCCCGAACACGCAAGGCCGAGGCCGGTCCCCGTACCCCGGAGAAACCCTCCGCCGCCCCCGGCGGCGGCAGCCCGGCCGCCACCACCGCCCCGGGCACCGGCACCTCCGCTCCCGCCACGTCCGACCCCGGAACGTCCGATCCCGGAACGTCCGGCCCCGGCACCTCCGATCCCGGCACGTCGGCCCGCCGCGCCGCCGCTCCCAAGCCCAAGACCAAGACCAAGACCAAGACAGGCGGCTCCGTTCCGAAGGCAGGCAGGTCCGCTCCCAAGAAAGGCGGGGCCGCCGTCCCCGCCACGCGCACCGCCGACGCCCCGGCCGCCCCCGCCGTCACCGCGGCGACGGCCGTCGGGCGCATCCCCGTCCTCGACGTCCGCCCGATCGTGCAGCACGGGCGCCGTCCCGCGAAGGCGGTGGTGGACGAGGAGTTCGAGGTCTCGGCCACGGTCTTCCGCGAGGGCCATGACGCGGTCGCCGCGAATGTCGTCCTGCGCGACCCGGACGGGCACCCCGGCCCGTGGGCGCCGATGCGCGAGCTCGCCCCCGGCACCGACCGCTGGGGCGCCACGGTGAGCGCCGGCAAGGAAGGCCGCTGGACGTACACGGTGGAGGCGTGGGGAGATCCGATCACCACCTGGCGGCATCACGCGGGGATCAAGATCCCGGCCGGGATGGACACGGAACTGGTGCTGGAGGAGGGCGCCCTGCTGTACGAGCGGGCGGTCGCCGCCCTGCCGAAGGGGCCGAGGAGCAAGCGCCTCAGGGACACGGTCCTCGGTGCCGTCGACGCGTTGCGCGACACCGGCCGTCCCGTCGCCTCCCGTCTCGCCGCCGCCCTCACCCCCGAGGTGGACGAGGTGCTGGCGCGCCACCCGCTGCGCGACCTGGTGACGTCGTCCGAGCCGTTGCCGCTGCTGGTGGAGCGGGAGCGGGCGCTGTACGGCGCCTGGTACGAGTTCTTCCCGCGTTCGGAGAGCGGGCAGCTGGACCCACCGGC
>NZ_JBHWVI010000336.1:0-6640 GCF_042737005.1 Streptomyces sp. NPDC060027 | reverse complement strand
GGTTTCACGTGGAACGGCAGAGCATGGGGTCCCGAACGCCCCGGGTCGGATTTACCCGCACGACTCACGATGACATTTGCAACGGTCCTGGTGTGCAGCATCGGTGGAGATGTTGTTGACGGAATGCGCCGAGCCGGTTACTCGGTTGCCAGCACGGCAGCTCACACAAGGGCCCCGGCCGACCTCTCGGTCCACCGGCGCCGCCCCGGCCGCCCGCACAGCGGAGTCACAGACCTCGCCCCGGCCATCTGTTTGCGCAAAGGACTGCAACGGCTGCAAAGCGACACCCTGTGACACACGTCACCGACGGCGCGCACGCCGGTCTTCGCCCTGCCCGGGAACCGCCTCACGGCAGGCCCGCGCACGGACGGAAAGGGGACATACAAAAACCGGCCAGCCGCCGTTGTCGGGCGTCTGACCGGTTCGAGGTGTGGAGCCTAGGGGAGTCGAACCCCTGACATCTGCCATGCAAAGACAGCGCTCTACCAACTGAGCTAAGGCCCCGTAAGAGGAGCGTCCGACCACAGGATCCATCTGTCGACGGGCGCCGCAGACCAGAGTACCGGGTCACCCCCGGGATCTCGCAAAAAGATGGGGGTCCCCGTGGACGACCACTCTCCGTAAGATGCTCGACGTGGTTCGCTGTCGCGAACCGCGGTACTTGGGGAAGCGATGGGGAGACGCAATGGACGCCGCACAGCAGGAAGCAACCGCGAGAGCCCGGGAGCTGCAGCGGAACTGGTACGGGGAGCCGTTGGGGGCGCTCTTCCGTAGGCTCATAGAGGACCTGGGTCTGAACCAGGCGCGTCTTGCCGGGGTGCTGGGCCTGTCCGCACCCATGTTGTCGCAGCTGATGAGCGGTCAGCGTGCCAAGATCGGCAATCCCGCGGTGGTCCAGCGCGTACAGCTCCTGCAGGACCTGGCGGGGCAGGTCGCCGACGGAAGCGTCAGCGCCGCCGAGGCGACCGAGCGGATGGACGAGATCAAGAAGTCCCAGGGGGGATCGGTGCTCAGCAACACCACGCAGTCCACGACCAGTTCGGGAGCCCCGACGGTCAAGCGGGTGGTCCGCGAGATCCAGTCACTGCTGCGCTCGGTGGCAGCCGCCGGAGACATCATCGACGCGGCGGACACCCTCGCCCCGACCCACCCGGAGCTGGCAGAGTTCCTCCGGGTCTACGGCGCCGGCCGTACCTCTGACGCGGTCGCGCACTACCAGTCCCACCAGAGCTGAGCCGATCGCCCGGCCGCCGACCGCCCGGCGCTGGAGGCCCGTGACACCTTCCAGCCGCCACACGTCAGGCAGCCGGGCGCCTCGGAAGAGGTCTCCGGACCGACCGCCGAAGGGGAGCGACGCACGACCATGGGTGAGGTCTTCGCAGGCCGGTACGAACTGGTCGACCCGATCGGGCGCGGGGGAGTCGGCGCGGTGTGGCGCGCCTGGGACCACCGGCGGCGCCGCTATGTGGCCGCCAAGGTGCTGCAGCAGAGCGACGCGCACGCGCTGCTGCGATTCGTGCGGGAGCAGGCGCTGCGGATCGACCATCCGCACGTACTGGCTCCCGCCAGCTGGGCCGCCGACGACGACAAGGTCCTGTTCACCATGGACCTGGTCGCCGGGGGCTCCCTGGTCCACCTGGTCAACGACTACGGCCCGCTGCCTCCCTCTTTCGTCTGCACGCTGATCGACCAGCTCCTGGCAGGCCTCACCGCCGTGCACGCGGAGGGGGTCGTGCACCGGGACATCAAGCCCGCGAACGTGCTCCTCGAAGCGACCGGCACGGCCCGGCCGCGGTTGCGTCTGTCCGATTTCGGCATCGCGATGCGGCTGGGCGAACCGCGCCTCACCGAGACCAACTACGTGGTGGGAACGCCGGGTTACTTCGCCCCCGAGCAGATGCTGGGTTCCGAACCCGACTTCCCCGCCGACCTGTTCGCCGTGGGTCTGGTCGCCCTGTACCTCCTGGAAGGCGCCAAGCCCGACGCCAAGGCGCTGATCGAGTACTTCGCCGAGCACGGCACGCCGTCCGCCCCGCGGGGCATACCCGAGCCTCTGTGGCAGGTCGTGGCGATGCTCCTCCAACCGGATCCGCACGCTCGCTTCCGCACCGCCACAGGGGCGCGCAAGGCTCTTGCCGCAGCCGTCGAACTCCTCCCCGAGCCCGGACCGGACGACGAACTGATCGAGGTCTTCGACCAACTCGGGCCCCTGCCTGGGGGGTTCGGACCGACGGGCCCCTTGGAGCCGGGGACCGCTTCGGGCGTGAGCGCACGGACTCTGTCCTCCCGCGGCCATCGGGACACCACAGCCGCTCACCCCGGGCCCGGCTCGGACAACACTCCCTCGTGGCCCGACACCGACTCCGGCACCTTCACGGACGCGGACTCCGACTCCCCACACGATTCCGCTCCGATCGGCGGCAACGGCACAGGCGGCGGCAACGGCACGAGCACGGGCACCGATGCCGGCACTGGCGCCGATGCCGGCCCAGCCTCAGGCTCCGACCTCGCCCCCGACCCCCACTCCAGCTCCGGCTCCGGCTCCGGCTCCGGCTCCGGCTCCGGCTCCGGCCCAAGCCTCGCCCCTGACCCCCGCTCCTTGCCTGCCTCGGCCTCCGTGCTCACCCCGGGCGAGGCATCCGGCTCCGACCTCGGCTCGGGAGCGCAGGGGCCCGCCTCAGGGAGCGTCCGGCCTGGTCCCGCTGCCGACGCTGCATATCCGGACCTCGGCACCGGGGACGTACTCCCGGAATCCCCTTCCCGTGACGGCAGGCAGGGCTCTGCCGAGGCCGCCCTGGGCCCGTGGCCCGCTCAGGACGGCGTACGGTCTCAGCCCGCCTCCGAGGCAGCGCAGGCTCAGCCGGGCCGCGAGCGCGGGCGACCGACCGCCGGGGACGGCGTACAGGCTCGGCCCGCCTCCGAGGACGCGCGATCTCTCACCGCCCCCGACGGCACACCTCCGGACCCTGCCGGCGGGCCCCCTCCCCAGCAGTCCTCGATGTCGGACACCGGCAGCTTCCATCTGCCGCCGCCACAGCAGCCCGCCGCCTCCACCGACTCCCAGCGGCGGGAGCAGGCCGAGGTTCCACCCCACCAGCCCCCGTACCCACCGAAACAGCAGCAGCCCCAGCAGGCGTGGCAGGAGACGCGGACGCCCACTCCCCCCACCTCGGTCCCGCTCGCCCTGCCGACGTCGGCTCCGCTCTACCCCCAGTCGTTCGACCCGACCCCGACACCTACGCCCCCGACCACACCCACTCCTACGCAAGTCCCCTCCCCCGATCGGCCCCCGGTCCCGTCCGCCGCGATGCCGCAGCACGCGTACGCCTCTACTGCTTCATACACCGCTCGGTCCGTCCAGGTTCCGCCTCGGGCGGGGGCAGTTCCGGTGCGCCACGGAAGGCGCGCACGGCCACGCCCGGGGCCGCCCGCCAAGGTCGCGGTGCCGATGCTGTTGCTCGCGCTGGCCTGTTTCGCGGTGGGGTTCTGGGCACTGAGCCAAGTCTGATCCGGGCGAGGACCGCTACCAGTTGCGTGTCGCCCCGTGCTCCCAAGGGGCCGGCGCCGGTGCGGTCAGCTGGGCCGAAGCGGTGTCCGCGTCTTCCGGCGCGGTCTTGAGGGTCCGCGCCGCCCTGCGGCGCGCGGCCACGGTCCACCACCCGAGCGTCAGCATCAGCAGGGTTCCCGTCCCGATGCCACCCGCGGCGATCAGTTTCATGCTGCCGCTCCGGCCGTCGTCGCCGCTGCCACCGGCACCGGTACCGGCCGTCCCGCCCGCCGTACGGTCGTCGGTCGCGTCGTCGGAATCCCCCGCCGGAACGTCGAACACGTCTCGGGGGTTCGCCGCCCCCGCGTAGGCGGGGCCCGTCCCCGCCGCTCCGGCCACCCGCACCCGCAGGGTCAGCCCGAAGGGCCCCTCGCCGAAGCGGTCGGCGACCTGAGCGGCGAGATGGACCACGAGGTAGTAGGAACCCGCGAACCGCATCCCGCTCACACGGTCGTTGAGGGCGAAGCGGTTCTCGTAGGCGACGGGAGGTAGGGGGTCGAGCGCGGCGGAGCGCTGCCTGCCGTCGTACCCGGAGCCGACGTCGTCGACGAAGCCGCGCACGGGGTTGTAGAGAGACATGGTGAGGGCGGTGCCCACAGAGCCGTCGCCGCGGCCCGAACTGCCCAGGTCCGCGGTGGCGTAGAACCGCTGTCCCCAGTCGACCGGCACCTTGTAGAAGCGCGTCTGCCCGGGGCGGATCTCGTCGTCCCAGACTCCCTGCCTCAGAGTGCGGGCCCTGCTGAACCCGGCTCCGCCGCTGCGGTGCTTCGAGGCCCCCGCCAGGGCTTCGGGCGACGCGGAGTTCCAGGCTTCCGGGGCACTCGTCGAACCGGGAGCGTTCTTCAGACCGGGCTCCGACACATAGCTGAGCTCCAGGTCCCAGGCGCGGGACGAAGAAGGCGTCGTGGCGGGCGGATCCGTCGCCCTCGACGCACCCGCCGCTCCTGAGCGTTCGACGACCACGTAGTACCTTCCCGCCGTCCGGCAGGCGTACTGCTTGCCGCCCGTTTCGCGGGACGCCCAGGCGGCGATGGGGTGCGGGCTCTGGGTGGCGCCGAAGTGGGCGGTGCCGGAGGGGGAACAGTTGCGGCCGTTGCCGTCCTGCAGGGAGACCTTGAGGCCGTCAGAGTAGGAGACCGTCGCGCCGGGCCGGGGGACGGCGGTGGCGGCGACGTACGCGCTGGAGTCGGCGTCCAGTTCGAGACGGTAGTAGAGCCTGCCGTCCCTGCCCGCGGGCCCGATGGAGCTCTTGTACGTGTGGCCCGGCTCGAGCCGTACGGAGTAGGTCGTGTCCGCGGTGCCTTTGACGGTGGTGGCGTCCTCCGCGAAGGAGTACGGCCCGGGCGTACCGTCGGCGGCCGTCCTCGCGTCGTCCGCGGTGGTTCGGGCGGCGACGGGCTCGGGAGCGGCGACCGGGCCCGCGGGCGCGAGGATCACGCACAGCGCGGCCGCTGCCGCCGTGGCCGTGAGCATCCGGCCGTGCCACGACCTCGCGCACCGGCCCTGGACCCGCCCGCCCTCCGTGCGCCGCCCCATCACGCGCCACCCCTCGTCGTAGCCCCCTGGCGCGGACCATCCTGCCCCGTCGGCCACCGCGGCACCCGAGCTATCAGTGGGAGCGGCCGAAAGGAAGCGGCCGCAAGGTCGTCATATTTCCCTGTGCAACCGATTCGCTTGCTTTCGCGAATCCAAGGGATTCCGGGAAACACAAAACCCCGACCGCGAGGCGGCCGGGGTCTGCTCAGAGACTGTTGTCGGTACTCACGAACCCGTGGGCACGGAGTCAGTCGCCTCCGTCCACAGATCCTGCTCGGCGCGATCCGCCTGGATCTGGCGGTACACGAGGAGCCCGCCGATGGCGGCCAGTGCGACCAGGAGAAGCTTCTTCACCGCGCGACCTCGTCTTTCCTTGACGTAGGGGACCTCTGGCGCCCGACTATACACACCGCCCGATATCGGTCGGCGACCTGGATCGGCCCTCAACTGCGGCCCCGCGCACAGCAGTAGAACGGATGCGACCACTCCGATCTCAGGGTGATCACACATCACAGAAAGTGACTTTCGAGGGCATCTACGGACTTTTCTGGTCTCTTGCGGCCATCCGGGTGGTGTTCATCTGAACATCAACGCGCCACGGGCGTTGGTCCACCACTTCGCGGCCCGCATACACATCATGAGGAAAGTACGCAAATCGCCCGACCCGAAAGTGAGGGGCCGTGACCCAAAACAAGGTCATGAAGCTGTGGACCGCCGTCATCACCGCCTTCCTGGCGCTGTGCACGACGCTCGGACTCATCACGACCACCGCGGCCGCCGCGGTACCGCAGGCCGACTCGGCCCGCAACACCGAGGCGTCCGTGACGGCCCCGGCGATGGCCCCCTGGGCCTGGGCCTGGTCCTACAGTCGGGCCCTGCCTCCCACGATGAAGCAACGCATCCGCGCCGAGGCACACGGCTCCTCGCCCAGCTGCCGCCACCGCGCGCCGGCGGACGACGAGACGACGGATCCCGCCCTCAGCGATCCTGAAGGCCTGGCCGGCCCCGACGCCTGCTCCGAGCCCGAGGCCCTCGCGGCGCCCGACACGGAGCTCCTGGCGCCCCTCACGCCCGTAGCACCGCTCCAGCGCTGAGACGCGCGGGGAGCACCGCACGAGGAGTCGACGTCGGTACAGGCCTGGCGGTGTGTCTGGAACCCCGCCCCTGGCTCAGTACCGGTCACTGGCACAGAACGCCGGCCCCGCCGAGTTCGGACGGCCGGCACGGGACCTTGTCCCCGGCAGAGCACGAGCGGCCGGAACAGGACACCGTCCCCGGCAGAGCACGAGCGGCACGGGACACCTTCCCCGGAGCGCGGACGGACAACACGAGGAACCGCCCCCGCACCTTCCCGAACCTCGCGCCCCCCTCTCACGCCTCCTCCTCGCACAAGCGCCCCTTCCCGTGGTCCTTCACTGACCCTTCGCGCACCCCTCAACCCCTCACGGACACCCTGACGTAGCGGCGAACTTGCGTACAAAGCACCCAGGGCAAAGGCCCGGCGATTGGGTGTTTTTTATTGTCATTCGACGTTGCACCGCTTTTAAAATTAGTATG
>NZ_JBHWVI010000335.1:2024-6663 GCF_042737005.1 Streptomyces sp. NPDC060027 | reverse complement strand
CTCCTCGACCAGGCAGGCGAGATGGCGCCGAGAGAGACCCGTGAACAGCCGATGCGCCAACACCGCCCGATTGACCATGATCACCACAGCGGGATGATGCCACCTGCCTGGTAGCTGTTCTGACCACTACGGAAGTCGGATACTCCGACTTGTGCGGGCTGTCTGTCATGTCCCATGCAGGATCATCAGCGCGTGAACAATTTCCGGAAGGACACACGGTTCCAGAAAGCCGGGCAGCGGTGTGGCTGTAGGGTCTCGCCGCCGATGACATGTCGATCTTCTGTGACCTGCTGGTTCTCTGTTGTCTCACCGCGATGTCACCCAAGATCAGTCTCAGATCGATGCCATTTCCTCGGCGGAACGATGAGTCTGCGGCTGAGCCACCGAGCAAGAGGACTACATGTGAGCTCAGATCGCGCATCGATGAGTTTCCCGCGCCGCGCCGGTCGGTCTGTACGCGTGAGACCGACCCACGGAAGGCTGGCGGCATGCGGAAACTGATCTACGGCATGAACCTGACCCTGGACGGCTACATCGCCGCGCCCGGCGACGACATCGGCTGGAGTGTGCCGAGCGACGAGCTGTTCCAGTTTTGGTCCGACCAGTTGCAGGCGACCGACCTGTCGCTGTACGGGCGCAAGCTGGCAGACTATGAGCTCCTACTGACCGACCGGCGACCAGCAGCCCAACGCCACCCCGGCGGAGATCGAGTTCGCGCACCGCTGGCGGGACATGTCGAAGGTAGGGTGTTCTCCTCGACGATCGACAAGGTCGACTGGAACACCCGCCTGGTCACCGGCAACGCCGAGATCACCCGGCTCAAGGCCGAGGACGGCGGCCCCATGAACATCGGCGGCGCGACGCTCGCCGGGGCGGCCATGCGGGCCGGGCTGATCGACGAGTACGTGCTGGCCACCGCGCCGGTCCTGGTGGGCGGCGGCACGCCGTTCTTCACCGCGCTGGACAACTGGGTGAACCTGAACCTGGTGGAGACGCGGACGCTTCCCTGCGGCGTGATCCTGACCAGGTACGAGACGAGACGAGGCGCTGAGCGCCCGTCCGGGAGTCGCGGGCCGGCCCGGAGAGAAGAGACGGGGGGCTTGCGACGGCGGCACGCCGGTTGCCTGTTTCCCTGTCCTGCTGGTCGGGCAGGGGCATCTGAACTCGCCAGCGGCGCTCAACCGGACGGCGTGACCGGGGACCACACGCCGAACCACTGCTCGGCGCCCCACTCCTCGAACCGCTGTACCTCGGTGAACCCCAGCTTGACGGCGAGGCGCATCGAGCGGTCGTTGGCAGTCTGGGTGCAGAGCACCACCAGCTCGCCGGGAAGCGCGTCGGCAAACCAGCCGAGCACCGCCGCGCACGCCTCGGTGGCATACCCGCATCCCCAAGCCTCCGGCAGGAACATATAGCCGAGCTGGGCCTCTTGTGTATCCGGACGGACGTGCCCCGGACGCTCCGCGTCGCGCCGATCGAGCGTGACCGTGCCTATCATCGCTCCGTCGAGTTCGATCACGAAAATGCCAGGAGGCCGCCCAAGCACTTCAGGGACCGTGCTTTCGAGCTCATCAGGCGATCGAGGGCCACCGAGGTAGGTGCGCACCTCCCGCGAAGCGAGCAGCTCGATGAACGCCGCACGGTCTCGGGCCTCGGACGCGCGGAGCACGAGCCGTTTGGTCCTTATCGGGGGAGGCGGCCAGGCGACGGATCCGAGTCCAGCCATAGCGGGCAACCTATTCTTTGAAGGTCAGAGGGGCACGCAGCTGAAGTTCGGTTCGATATTTCATGCCCCAGTAGCACCATTAGGTGATGCCGGCCTTTTGGGCTGCGCCTTGGCGATCGCTGCACAAACTATGCACATGACTGAGCTGCCGATTAGCCAGTGAACGGATGCTTGCTGGACGAGCAACAAGCTGGCCATTATAGGGCCGATCAACGATCCAACAGTGTACGCAAGTACGAGCGCACCGGCGTACCTCCCGCGCATATGCGCGGGGGCAGCGCGGCTTACCATCCCAGGCACGGTTGCAGCATGTACATTCTCGCCAACTGCCATGACCGCTGCTGCAATCATCAACACAAGCATCCCCAACCAGCCTCCTAGCTCTCCTGCAAGAAGCAGGAGCAAGCAAGGTGCGGAGATCACTAAACAAAGAGTTCTTAGGCGTAGCTCATCCGACACGCCATTCATGACCTTCAATACAGGAAGTTGCATGATCGCGCCGATCGAAGTGTTAGCCAAGTACGCAACGCTTACCGCACAGGCGGGCATAGTAGTCTCAGTTGTAATGTACGCAGGAAACCCGGAGCTCAATTGCGAGAACACCAATGCCACCGCGGTTGCGTTTATTATCCAGATGCGCATGAACCAGCGATCCTGTACGAGGATAGAAAATCCTGTCGCGATACCTCTAGTTGCTGCTTTGGATGATTCTGGAAAGTGGCTCTCGGTTCGGGTGGCACGAACGACAAAAAGCGTGAACACCGCAGCCAGAAGGTAGGAAATGCAGTTACCTGCGAACATAATCCAGAAAACGGATGAAGGGGATGTACCCATCGCCACAGATGCAATGAGCGCCCCCACCCCGAGCCCCAACTGCGATATCAAACTGGTCAGCGAAAAGTACCGGGGTAGCTGAGTAGGAGATACGATCTCAGTCAAAAGGGTGTCCCGCGCAGGCGTGGTGATGGAAATCCCAAACCCCACCGCAGCCATGCACATCATGACTTGCCAGGGCGCACTAAGGGTGCCCATCACTCCCATACCGAGACCAGCAGCTATATACCCACATGTGGCGCTAGGGGCAGCTCCGAAGCGATCGGCCAGGTACCCTCCAATAGGATTGCCCACCAAGCTCACAAGAGGGCCAATTGCAATAATTAATGTAGCGACCGATAGGGGAAAGTGGCACTCGCCATGAAAGTAAATAAGCAAAAGTGGCCGTGTCATTCCGGACCCAACTCCATTAATTCCCACGGAAGTTAGGTACATGCTCCTGGATGCGTCCTGCTGTCGGGGCGAAGATGGTTTCTGTCGCTGAAAATAGCGGTACATGACAGATCAATCGTTGCCGATACGGCCGCGCTGCAGTCTTATCACTACAGGGTACTCACGCCTCAAATATCTGGCTAGGTGATGCACCTCTGCTGTGGCTTGCATTTTGTCAAGGCCAAGCAAGGCTGTTGTCAGTTCTGGGTAACCGGAACTGAGCGCGTCTCGCCTCGATGTGTAGTGCGCTGCGGTAGTTCTCCTTAGCTGCACTGAAGTTTCCTCTCTCCGCATGGATGTCCGCGAGTGTGTGCAGAGCGGACCCCATTTCCACCAGGTGATTCGGTCCCAACTTTCCTTCGCTGGTGCGGAGGATAGGATTCAAGAGAGTCAGAGCTTCATCGGACCTTCCATGTCGAGACTCCATGTGCCGCCAGTCTCGTTGCGGAGCCGGGTGGTGGTCTTGTCGTGGTAGCCGAAAGCTTCCGGGGCCATGAGGGCTAGCAGTTGGAGTAGCTGCTGGCGGGCGCCGCGGGCGCCCGCCAGCAGGGGCTTCATTTGTCGGTCAGCCCAACCGATTACTAGGTTGGAAAGGTTCAGTGGGTCAGTCGATGGTGCTGGTCGAACCGTCTTGCCACACGACAAGCCCGGTACGCCCTGCGCGCCCACTGAGCCAGGCGGCAGCCTCTGGGCCGAGAGCGAACGCTGCGGTGGCATCTACGTCGGCCCAGGTGACTGAGTCCGCAAAGACGGTCACCTGGGCAACGTGAGTGGGCGGGCGGCCCGTGCGTGCATCAACGATGTGATTACCGCGGTAAGCCGTGCCGGATGTGGCGACTCCGCCGTTGAGCACCGGCAGGACAGCGAGCACTCTCTTGACCTGATGCGGATCCTCAATGCCAATCCGCCACGGCCTGTTGGGATCGAGTGAACGGCAATGCATGTCGCCGCCGGCAGAGAGGCAAAAGTCGGTGTCGGCCAGTTCCTGCAGGTGGGCCGCGCAGCGTTCCACGGCCCAGCCTTTGACCACCCCATTGGGCCGCAGGTGCATACGCCCGTTGGTACCCCGCCGATAAACGGAGAAGGCGCCGTGCGACTCTCGTTGAATATGCGCGCCCAACGCCATCACTTCTTGTACCTCGGGTGGACAGTCGGCCTCGGTGACCTCACCGCGATTGAACTGAGAGATCACCGAGTCCGACAGGTCGCGGCTGAACACGCGGTTTATGTTGATCCATTCCTGGATCACGCCGCGCCATGCTCGCCGACCGGCTGCATCCCCAGCATGACGGCCGCGCAGCGCCACACTAATGGGCATGTCCATCACGCACTCTCTGTGGCGGACAATCGGCACGTTGTCGGCGGCTTTCATCCTTGCAGACAGGTGGGGGCCGGGATGGGGGGAACGGATTGTGAAGTCTGGTCGAGGTGGCACTGGAGCGACGCGGTGGACGCCCACGGCGGCGAAGCCGAGGTAATCATGTCTGCCTCAGTGTCCGGAGTAGCCGAGACGACTGCCTGGTCGAGGAGGCACTGGAGCGACGCGGTGGTCGCCCACGGCGGCGAAGCCGAGGTAATCATGTCTGCCTCAGTGTCCGGAGTAGCCGAGACGACTGCCTGGTCGAGGAGGCACTGGAGCGACGCGGT
>NZ_JBHWVI010000335.1:0-1926 GCF_042737005.1 Streptomyces sp. NPDC060027 | reverse complement strand
GTGGTCGCCCACGGCGGCGAAGCCGAGGTAATCATGTCTGCCTCAGCATTTTGACCGGCCAGTATGGAGGCGGATGCATCGTGCTGCCCGAGGGTGGGAGCCGTCCGCACCGCCACGGCAGCAGACCGAGCCAGTGCGCCACGAACAGTGGTCAAGGAGTGCGGCGGGATCCGAAATGTTGAGCAGCCGGGTGGCCCACCCAGGGAGAGCGGAAACTTGCTTAGCATGGCATTTTCCTCTCGGAGGTCTGGTTGGTTTATGTAAGGTGGCGTACAGGGGGACACGCCGTCGTGAGCGTCGCCTACTCAAATCGCTGCGAGGGCCTGCTCGGTCCGTTAGCCGGAGTACATCGCGTGGTCTGGACGGGCTGGGACCGGCCTATTCGATGATGTATTAGTGGGCGTTTGATGTAGGTGGATTGCCCTTTATCTACTAGCCTCCGCATTTCAGTTGCGGCGGTGTCCGGATCTTGATCGGAAACGCGAAAGTGCCTTCTGAGCTGGGATGATGAGGCTTGTCTAGGGCTTCTGTCACCACAGCGGAAGTCTTCGGCCCGGTCGCCTCCACTGCCACCGCTTGGCGTCTGCTGGAGGCATCGGCCCGGACGCACTCGCCCGCCTGCGCTCGGCGAGGGCCACCGCCCGGGAAGTCGCCTGGCTGCAAGCCGCCGAGACCACAGGCGGCATACCCGTGGCCCGCGTCGGCGGGCGCGACCTGCCTGGCCCGATCCTGGGCTTCGACGCCACCCTGGTCACCTGCCACTCCGAGAAGGAACAGGCAGCGGCCACCTACAAACGCGGCTTCGGCTACCACCTACTGCTGTGTTTCCTGGACAACACCGGCGAAGCCCTGGCCGGCCTACTGCGGCCGGGCAATGCCGGCGCCAACACCGCCGCCGACCACATCACCGTCCTGGACGCGGCCCTGGCCCAGGTCCCTGACGCCCACCACCACGGCACCACCATCCTCATCCGCGCCGACAGTGCCGGAGGCGCGAAAGCCTTCCTCGCCCACATCCGAGCACTCCGTGAGCGGGGTATCCACACCTCTCCGTCGGACATCCCGTCACCGATCCGATCCGCCGCGCGATCCGAGCCGTGCCCGACCATCTGTGGCACCCCGCGCTGGAGCAAGACGGCACCCTACGGACTGGCGCTGAAGTGGCAGAACTGACCGGCATGGTGGACCTGACGGACCACCCGGACGGCACCCGGATCATCGTCCGGCGCGAGCGCCCTCACCCCGGCGCCCAGTTGTCCTTGTTCGATGTCGACGAGGGCATGCGCCACCAGGTCTTCCTCACCGACACTCCTTATGGCGAAGGCTCCCTGCAGCAGCTTGAGGTCCGCCACCGCGCACCCGCCCGCGTCGAGGACCGCATCCGCTGCGGCAAGACCACCGGCTTCGGCCGCTTCCCCTCCCGCCACTTCGCGCTCAACGCCGCCTGGCTGGAACTGTCCCTGACCGCCGTCGACCTGCTCGCCTGGGCCCAGGCCCTGTTGCTGGACGGCGAGTTGCTTCTCCGCCGAGCCGAAGAAGCTCCGCTACCGGCTGCTGCACGCCGCCGCCCGCATCACCCGCTGAGGCCTCCGACTCCACCTGCGGATTGCCGCCACCTGGCCCTGGCGACATGAACTGGCAAACGCATTCGCCCGCCTCGCGGCCCTGCCGAGGCCGGCCACCTGACCAACGGCGCTGCCTCTGCCCACCCACGACCCGAGGAACCCGGAGCACCCGACCCGAGCGCCGGGCCCCAGCCATGCCCACCCGCCGACAGCCACGGCCCCTCCACAGTCAACCCAGCTCAGCCGACCCAACTGAAACGAGGAGGCTAGATGCCCTGCCAGTCCGGCTTGGCGGCGAACGTGTGGCGGAAGTAGTCCCCGAGCTTCAGCTTGGACGCGGCGGCGTCGTCGACGACCACCG
>NZ_JBHWVI010000334.1:0-6693 GCF_042737005.1 Streptomyces sp. NPDC060027 | reverse complement strand
TTTGCTGCTCAGGACCACTTTCGCGCCGCGCTGGCAGGTCTTGATCTCGGCGAAGACGGATTCGATCTCCCAGCGCTCGCGATAGAGGGCGGCCAGCTGCCGGGCTGGATAGCGGCGGGCATCCAACAGGGTTGTGACCAGGCGATAGTCGCTCCCTCCAGAGCTCGTGGCGGGGCCTTTGAGTTGGTAGGCCAGAACGCGGACCTGCACCGGGTCTCGTTTCGCCGGGTCGGTGCCGGCGTGGATGACGGAGAGCCATGATCCGTCACGCAGTACCTTGCGGACGGGCAGAACGCGGTTGGCCGGGACCCGCCACAACAGGTCGGCCCCGCTGTCGGTGAAGGCCCGCCACAGCGGGACACCGAGAAACTCGCGGTCGGCCAGCACCAGTTGGCCCGCAGCGCAGGACCGGGGCAGACGGCCGACCAGGGTGACTTCACCGGTCCGGCAGCCGGCGAGTTCCGCATCCAGCACCGCATGGCTGCCCACTGTCGGCGTACAAGTGAACGTGCGCCACCTCGTACGGAGGAATGCGCTCCGTTTTCGGGGCGGTGACGGGGTGGAGACCGTGAGTCTGCTGCTGTCGGTTCGGGGTGGCAGGGAGGCGGCTGACGGTGGTGTTGGATCCACATCGGTGGCTGGAGTTGAGGCGGTTCCGTCCGCTGTATGAGTCCGGTGCGATGAGCCTGCGGGAGATCTCCAAGGAGACCGGGCTGAACCGTCGGACGGTCAGCAAGTACTTGATGGATCCGTCTTCGGCCGCGCCGCCGAAGCGGGAAGCGGCCGGTCACAGGCATCGGCGGGTGGTGGACGAGGTTGCGCCGCTGATCGACGCGATGCTCAGGTCCGAGGTCCTGCTGAAGGCGTCGGTGATCCATGAACGTCTGGTCCAGGACTACGCGGTCAGCATCAACTACCAGCGGGTGAAGCTCTACCTGCAGGAGGCCCGGCCACGGATCGCGGAGGAACTGGGCATCGGTCCCGGCGAATTGGCGGGACTGCACCGGCGGTTCGAGGTCGTTCCAGGTGCTCAGGCCCAGGTCGACTGGGGTGACGAAGGGAAGATCCTGGCTCACGTGGGCATCCCGAAGGTCTACTCGTTCCACATGACACTGTCGTACTCGCGTGATCCTTTCTGCTGTTTCACCACCGGCCAGGATCTGGCGACGTTCTTCGACTGTCACCGGCTGGCGTTCGCGCACTTCGGCGGAGTGCCGATGAGCATCGTCTACGACCGCACCAAGACAGTCGTGCGTCGGCACGTTGCTCCGGGTGAGGCGGTCCCGCTGCACCCGGAAGCGGTCGCCTTCGCCGGGCATTACGACTTCGACGTCGACGTGCTGGCCGCTTACCGGCCCCAGGGCAAAGGACGGGTCGAGCGCCAGGTCGGCATCGTCCGGGACCATGTGCTCGCCGGGCGGGCCTTTTCCTCCATCGAGGAGATCAACGCCGCCTTCGCCGCCTGGGTGCCACTGCGGCGAGCGAAGGTCCATGGCACCCACGGAGAGATCATCGGGCTCCGGGCCGTGCGCGATCACACAGCTCTTCGTCCGTTGCCGGCGACTGCATATGTCGTCACGCAGCGGCATCTGCGGCATGTCGGCAAGGACTGTCTGGTCGCCTTCGACGCGAACCTCTACTCGGTCCCCGCCCGCAAGATCCGTCCTCGCCAGCTGGTCGAGGTCCGGGCGACGAAGTCCCAGGTCACATTGCACTCCACCATCGCCGACGCGAACGGTCAGACGTTGCTGGCCGTCCATCGACGGGCAGTCGGCCGAGGCGCCCGCATCGTGGACGAGACCCACTGGGACGGCCTGCCCACCGGCGGCGGCCGCCGCGTCACCACCGGGGACGATCTCCCCTCGCCCCATCGCGGGCAGCCCCTGGGGGCACCGGGTGGGCCACTGCAGGCTCTGCTGAACCGGGCCGCCGCCGCACACGTCGAGGTCGGCCGCCGTCCGCTGTCGGTCTATGACGAGCTGACCGGCACCCGCCCCTTCACCACCACCAGCCCGACCTCGCCCCCCGCAAGGTCAAAGACCTGGCCACCCTCTCCTTCGTCGCGGACAAGGCCAACGTCGCTCTGCTCGGGCCACCCGGGGTCGGCAAGACACACCTCGCTGTCGCCCTGGCCGTCGCGGCCTGCCGGGCCGGCTACTCGATCTACTTCACCAGCCTCGACGACATGGTCCGCCACCTGAAGGCCGCTGAGGATCAGGGGCGGTTGATGAGCAAGCTCACCAGCTACCTCCGCCCCGCCGTCCTCGTCGTCGACGAAGTGGGCTACCAGCCCCTCGAACGAGCCGAGGCGAACCTCGTCTTCCAGGTCACCTCCAAGCGTTACGAGAAGGGATCCATCATCCTGACCTCGAACAAGACCTTCAGCGAATGGGGCCAGGTCTTCGGAGACGAGGTCCTGGCCACCGCGATCCTCGACCGCCTCCTGCACCACTGCGAAGTCGTCTCGATCAATGGCAACAGCTACCGGCTCAAGAACCGCCTCCAGGCCATCGAACAGGAGACCGACGTGGCCTGAGCAGTGGCGCACATAACTTCGTACGCGATGGTGCACTCAGACGAGTACGCGGACAATCGCGTCCGAGCCGGGCAGCAGTGGGGTGTGCGCGGCCAGTTCCGCAAGGAACCTGCGGTGCACGGCGTGGAGTTGGAGAGCGTGTCCGTGGGAGAACGCACGCAGGAACGTACCCAGCGTGGACGGGGCGCGAATACCGCCGAACACGACCGGCATCGCCCCGTGACGCACCATCGCCAGGTCGTCGATGCTGTCCGCGCCCGCGGCCATACCCGCGACGATGCTGGTGACCTTGGCGTCTGCCGCCGCACCCGCGCCGTTCTTCGCCCCGGCCAGCTTCACCTTCTCCGTCACCAACCGCGACAGCCCGCACCGCTCGGCCAGTCGCAGCACCGGGACCAGCCCGGCCTGCGCGATCAGATTCGGATCATCGAACAGAGCGGAGACCGCCGCCGGCGTATGGGAAACTTGCATCTCGGAAGTGCCTTGCTGATTGTGCGTGCTGGAAGCCTGAAGAACTCCCATCATCGCAGGTCACAAGGCACTTCCTTGTTTCAAGAAGAGTTATCCACAGACATCGAATCGGTGGATCAAGGCTTAGGCGGATGCATGATGCGACCGCCGCACGCAACGAAGGTATCGGGATCTGCTTCCAGCACTTTCCCGATGTCGAGGTCCTCCTGGACGACGGCTATCTCGGGCTCCGTCGTGATCACCCAGGGCAGGCGGTGACACCGCCGAGAAAGGGCAACAAGATCAGCCCGCCCGAGGTCCTTGAAGCCCGTCGGCGAGCCCGCCACCGGCACTCCTCGAAACGCATCACCGTCGAACACGCCCTCGCCGACCACAAACGCTGGAAGCAACTGACTCGCTGGACCCACCGCCGCGAAGTCCTGCCCGCCACCTAGTGGAGGTGGGCACGCGGCTATTGATCACGCGGCGAGTGTGAGTTTAGCGGTGTGGTGTCGGTGTTCGTATTCGTTGGGGCTGAGGTGGCCGTTGGCGGAGTGCCGGCGGCGGGTGTTGTAGCGGGTCAGCCAGGCGAAGACGGTCCTGCGGCAGGTAGCGGAGTCGCCGTAGTCGTGGGCGCCCTGGAGGGTCTCGCGTTTCAGGGAGGCGTGGAAGCTTTCGCAAGCCGCGTTGTCGGCGCTGGTGCCGACCGCGCCATCGACCGTGTGACCCCGAGCTGGTCGCATAGGCCGGCGAAGGCCCGGTATTCGTATTGGGCCCCGTGGTCGGAGTGGAACACGGCACCGTCCAGGCGGGTGCGGGTCGAGGCCGCCATCCGCAGTGCGTCGGCGACCAGGCCGGTGCGCATGTGGTCGGCGATGGACCAGCCGACGACCTTGCGGCTGAAGCAGTCCAGCACGGTCGCGAGATAGAGGAACTCCCCGCCTGCGAGCGGGAGATACGTGATGTCGCCCATGTATTTGCGCCCCGGCTCGGTAGCGGTGAAGTCCCGCTGGAACAGGTCCGGGACCGGTGAGGCCGCCGGGTCCGGGACGGTGGTGCGCACGCGTCTGCGCAGGCGGATCCCGGTGGTGGAGAACGTCCGCATGATCCGGGCGATCCGCTTCTCGTTGACCCGCCGCCCTTTCTCACGGAGCTCGGCCGTCACTCGCGGGGAGCCGTAGGCGCCGCCGGACTCGCCGTGGACCTCGCGGATCTCCTCGGCCAGGATCCGGTCCTTGTGCTGCCGGGTGGCCCGGGCCTCGGCGCCGGCAAGCCACTTGTAGTAGCCGGACCGGTTCACGTCCAGGACGTGGCAGAGCCGCTACACCTCGTAGGTGTTCCGATGGTCGTCAACGAACTGGAAGCGGCTCCTCACCAGTTCGTCTCTCCGGCGAAATACTTGGCCGCCCTGCGGAGGATGTCCCGCTCAGTGGCGAGCTTGCGCTCACTCGCCTCGAGCTCGGCCACCCTCGCCTCCAACTGCCGCACCCGCTCGTCCGGATCAGCGGACGGCACCGCCTCCCAACGTTGGGCGCCCGGCTTCGCAATCGCGGCGGTGATGCCACGGCGTTCGCGGTCCCGCAGCACCCACTCACGCAGGGTCGCCCGGTTGACACCCAGGTCAGCGGCGATGCTCTTGTAGATCGCCCCAGGTGTGGACTCGTACAGGGCCACGGCATCGTCCTTGAACTCGTCCGAGTAGTCCCTCCATCGCCATCGGCGCTCGCGGGGTAGCTGACGGTGCCCGGGGCGGGTGCTGGGCGATGGTTTTATGGGCACGACCGGGGCGTGACGCGGACGAGCGGGCCGTCGTTCGCCGGCTGTCGCGGCACGGAAGGTTCCGCGCGATGTGGTGATGCGGGCCCGGATGATCGAGCTGAGCTGGTCTGCTACGAGTGCCGGAAATCGCTGTGGAGCTGGGCTGCAGCGAGAAAACGATCCGCTGCTGGTTGCACCGCTTCAACCGCCTGGGCCTGCAGGGACTGGATGATCTGGGCGGGCAGGGCCGTAAACGGCGGATCACCGAGGAGGAACGCTCCAGAATCATCGCTCTGGTCAAGACCGTGCCGCCGGGGCGACTGCGGTGGGAGCCCGTCGGGGAACTGTGGGCCTTCGACGAGTCGGGACCGTCCGAATGGCGCTGGATTCTCTGACCGCGGCAGCACGGGCGGCAGGGATCGAGGCCGAAGTGTGCGACTTGAAGTAGCCGAGCCGGATGCTGTTGCTCACCTCGGCGGCGGGTCCAGGGTAGATACATCACCAGACCGCGAGTACTGAGAGTTGACGCTTTCGCTTGCGAGACCGCCTCTATGCCGAGCTGCTGGTGGATCTGGAAGCGGAGCTGTTCGCCACGTTGCCTTGGACCGGGATGAAACGGTGCTCTGTTCATGCCTCTGCGAAGGACTCCTGCGGGGAGGTGCTGCTCGTGGGGCAGCCCCTCCCCGCAGGAGTCAGTGACGCGGGCAAGCGCTTTAGAGCGCGCACCCTTTCTTGCAGACAACGGCTGCGAACAGCGAGGAGATTGCGCTCCTTAGCTGAGCGGCTCAGCCAGTGACCGCCGTCCAGCACGTGGACGGACTTGCGTTTGCGGGATCGAGGGCATTACGCACTTCGTGCAATGCTATCCGGTCAAACGTTAGAGCTGCGTGCCCAGTGAAGTCGGCAGCGCACAGGTCCTGGAGAACGACGTTCCGTACGTTGGCGCCGGTGAGAAACTGCTTCTGGTACGGAGTGGCGACAGCATCGTACTGAGTGGCGATAACCGTGTAGGAAACGCCGGGAACAACGTCACCACCTGCATTGAGGTCTTCCAGGAAGGAAGAGCCGGCAAGCTGCTCGGAACAGGCGGGGCAGAGACTCCTGTAGACGTCAGCGGCTCCCGGTATGCGAGCGGCCAGTGTCGCGATTCCGTCGATGGTGGTGCCGTGATTCGTCGGTCCCAACCCGATAAGCGAGTTGACCTTCTCCTTTCCGTTCAGATACTTCAAGTAGTAGCGCGGCATCATCGCGCCTTGCGAGTGGCCGACCATATCGACCTTCTTGGCCCCTGTTGCGGCCAGAACCCCGTCGACGAAGTCGCTGAGCTGACGGGCCGAACCAGCTACCGGTGCTATTCCCTTTAGAAGCGGAACCCCTGACTTTTCACCGTAGTTGAGTGCAAATACACAATACCCCTGGTTCTTCAGTTCCGGAGACAGGGTATTCCATACGGCGGATGCTGCGGTGAATGTCCCGTGGACGAGGACAATCGGCCTGGGGTGTGCCGCATTGGGCTTGCACCACCAATCATTGGCACCCTTGACATTCGGGTCGGCAAGCTTTTGTGCTGTCGGAACAGGATATAGCGGATCCGCGTGAGCTGAATTCTGTGCAAACCCGACCGTGAGGATGAGGGACGCAGCGGCAGAAGCAAGAAGGCTGCGCGCCCAAGATCGGGAGGAAAGTGGCCTAGTGAAACGCAAGAAATTCTCCAGTTGACGGCTCTTCGGAACCCTTCGGGCTCTGGAGATTCTAAGATTGGCATCCGATCCTAGTAATGAGTAGAAAATACCCATGCTGGAATCGTCGGATTACTCAAAGGTGTTCCAGTGTCGCAGAACAGGGGTGAGGCCTTGAGCGTTTTCAGCGTGGCCACTGATCGGGTGACGGCGGTGGCATGAGGTGGATGCCCGCAACACACAGGGCTCCCGTGCCGTTGAGGGAGGTGT
>NZ_JBHWVI010000333.1:0-6718 GCF_042737005.1 Streptomyces sp. NPDC060027 | reverse complement strand
GTACATCCCAGTCCGTCGCCGCTGGATCAGACGTGGGCTATCTGTGCGAACTGCTGCTCGATCCGAACGTAAGCGACGGACATCAGGGATGTACCGGCACGGCCCCTCCCGCGCGTGGACGGGTGCGGGTGCAAGATTCAGCCCCTACAAGATTCAGCCCCTCCGGCGTTTGAGGAGCGGGGTCTGGGGTGGGGCGGAGCCCCAGGGGTGGGAAGGGTAGGGGCGGAGGGGGCGAAAAACACGCCCTACACCCGCAGCGCCGCCAACTGTTCCTCGAACGGCACCACCCGGAAGCCGTCCTCGCGACCGGCCGCGGCCACCTGGACCGGGCCGGGCGAGCCGGACGAACCCTGGGCCGGGACCGCAGGCCCGGACTCGGCCGGCGCCGGGGGCCGTACCTGGGCCGGTGGAGGAGTGGACGCGCCCGTCAGGGCGGACATCAGCACCGCCAGTTCACCCGCCGCCCGCTCGATCCGCTCGGCAAGCCCCTCGGCCCCCCAGTCCTCCGAAGCCGCGTACACCCCGGTAGGGACGATCACCGCCCGCAGATACGCGAACAGCGGACGCAGCGCGTGTTCGAGGACCAGCGAGTGCCGCCCGGTCCCCCCGGTCGCCGCGATCAGCACGGGCTTGCCCGCCAGCACGTCCTTGTCGAGCACGTCGAAGAAGGACTTGAACAGTCCGCTGTACGAGGCGGAGAACACCGGCGTGACGACGATCAGCCCGTCCGCCGAGGTCACGTCGTCGATCGCGGCGGACAGGGCCCGCCCAGGGAAGCCGTTGGTGAAGTTGTGCGCGATCTCGACGGCGAGGTCGCGCAGTTCGACGACCCGCAGGTCCACCGGACCGGACACCCGGCCGGCGGTCGCCGCCGCCAGCCGGTCGGCCAGCAGCCGCGTGGACGACGGAACGCTCAGCCCCGCCGAGACGACGACGAGCTTCATGCGACGGTCACCTCTTCCTTGGCGGCGGCCACCCGGGCCGCGTGGGTCGGTGCGTCCGGCACATCGGCCGGCCGCCCCTTGGCGAACTCCTCGCGCAGCACGGGCACGACCTGCTCGCCGAGGAGGTCGAGCTGCTCCAGGACGGTCTTGAGCGGCAGCCCGGCGTGGTCCATCAGGAACAGCTGGCGCTGGTAGTCACCGGCGTACTCGCGGAACGCCAGCGTCTTCTCGATGACCTGCTGCGGCGAGCCGACGGTCAGCGGTGTCTGGTCGGTGAAGTCCTCCAGCGACGGCCCGTGTCCGTAGACCGGCGCATTGTCGAAGTACGGCCGGAACTCCCGTACGGCGTCCTGCGAGTTGGGCCGCATGAAGACCTGGCCGCCGAGGCCGACGATCGCCTGCTCGGCCGTGCCGTGCCCGTAGTGCGCGTACCGCTCGCGGTAGAGCTCGACCATCTTCTTGGTGTGGTCGGCGGGCCAGAAGATGTTGTTGTGGAAGAAGCCGTCGCCGTAGTACGCGGCCTGCTCGGCGATCTCCGGCGAGCGGATCGAGCCGTGCCAGACGAACGGCGGGACCCCGTCCAGCGGGCGCGGCGTCGCCGTGAACGACTGGAGCGGCGTACGGAACTTGCCCTCCCACGTCACCACGTCCTCGCGCCACAGGCGGTGCAGCAGCGCGTAGTTCTCGACGGCGAGGTTGATGCCCTGCCGGATGTCCTGACCGAACCAGGGATAGACCGGCCCGGTGTTGCCGCGGCCCATCATCAGGTCCACGCGGCCGTCCGCGAGGTGCTGGAGCATCGCGTAGTCCTCGGCGATCTTCACCGGGTCGTTGGTGGTGATGAGCGTCGTGGACGTGGACAGGACGAGCTTCTCGGTGCGCGCGGCGATGAAGCCGAGCAGGGTGGTCGGGGACGACGGCACGAACGGCGGGTTGTGGTGCTCGCCGGTCGCGAAGACGTCGAGGCCGACCTCTTCCGCCTTCTGCGCGATGGCGACCATGGCCTTGATGCGCTCGTGCTCGCTCGGCTCCCGGCCCGTGGTCGGGTCCGGAGTCACATCGCCGACGCTGAAGATCCCGAACTGCATGGTCGCTCACCCTCCATGTTGTTGACTGTTCAACTATACCTCCGAACCACCACCTCGCCCCAGGTATTCCGCGACTGTCAGTACCCCGCCCTACGATCCCCACATGGCCGCCCCACGCCGTGACACCCGAGGCATCGTCGACTCCGCGGAGCTCTTCGCGCGCGTCCGCTTCCGCCGCCACGAGCCCGCCGAGCCCCTGCGCCCCTACCTGGAGCACTACTGGCTGATCGACTGGGACCTCACCCAGCCGTACGCCTCGCACGTGGTCCCCCACCCGTCGGTCAACATCGTCTTCCAGCGGTACGCGGGACAGGACCCCTTCGGCGAGGTCGCCGGCATCGGACTCGACCTGTTCACCCAGAAACTGGAGGGGCGCGGCAGGGTGTGCGGGATCCAGTTCCGCCCCGGCGGTTTCCGCCCCTTCGCGCCGGGCCGCCCCCTGTCGTCCCTCACCGGGCGGCGGCTCCGCCTCCCGGAGGTCCTCCCCGACTCCGGGAGCGCCACCCCGGCCGTCCTCGACCCGGACGACGAGCAGGCCCGGGTGGCCGCCCTCGACGCCTTCCTCCTGGACCTGGACCCGCGGCCGGACCCGCAGGCCACCCTCGCGACGGCCCTGGTCGACCGCATCCGCACCGACCGCGCGATCCGCCACGTCGGCGAGTTCGCCGAGGCGCAGGGCATGACGGTCCGCGCCCTGCAACGCCTCTTCTCCGCGTACGTCGGTGTCGGCCCGAAGTGGATCATCCTGCGCTACCGCATCCACGAAGCCCTGGAGCGCGCCGAGACCGCCGAGACGGTGAACTGGGCGGCCCTCGCCGCCGACCTCGGCTACGCCGACCAGGCCCACCTGGTCCGGGACTTCACGGCGACGGTCGGAGTTCCCCCGACGGCCTACGCGAGCGCCCACCAGCCTTCCTGACCCCGTCACCCCCCGGCTCCCCTCGCGGCCCTCCTTCGACCCCACTCCCGATCCCCGGTCCGGATCGCCGGCCCCGACCACCTCTCCGGCAAAGCACTTGACCGGACCGCACCTCATGCCCGACATTTATCTGCGTGACACAGACACTGCATGACACACCTGAATCCGGGCACCCGCCCGCCCATCCGCCCGCCCGCACCCGCTGGGCGATCCTCGGCGTCGTGCTCGCCGCCGACGTCCTGGATCTCCTCGACGGCACCATCACGAACATCGCCGCCCCGACCATCGCCCACGACCTCGGCGGCGGCACCGCCCTCATCCAGTGGCTCGGCGCGTCCTACGCCCTCGCGCTCGGCGTCCTGCTCGTCCTCGGCGGACGGCTCGGCGACAAGTACGGCCGCCGCCGGCTCTTCCTGACCGGCCTCGCCGGCTTCACCGCGGCCTCGGTCGCCTGCGGCCTCGCAGCGACGCCGGAAACCCTCGTCGCCGCCCGCCTCGCCCAGGGCGCCTTCGGCGCGCTCGTCATTCCGCAGGGCTTCGGCATCCTCGGCGCGACCTGGCCCCGGAACGAGATCGGCAAGGCGTACAGCCTGTTCGGACCGGTGATGGGCCTGTCCGCCGTCGGCGGCCCGATCCTCGCCGGACTCCTCATCGACGCCGACCTCGCCGGCCTCGGCTGGCGCTCGATGTTCCTCATCAACATCGCCCTCGGCGGCGCCGCGCTCCTCGCCGCCGCCCGGTTGCTCCCCCGCGACAGCGGCGACCGCACGACCACCGTCGACGCCGCCGGTTCCGTCCTCCTCGGCGCCACCATGCTCGCCCTGCTCACCGGCCTCATCCAGGGCTCGGCCCACGGCTGGACCGCGCTCCCCGTCCTTCTCCTGATCGCCGGCCTCGCGCTCTTCGCGGCGTTCTGCCACCGCCAGCGCACCGCGCCCAGCCCGCTGATCCGGCCCTCCCTCCTGCACAACCGCGGCTTCACCTCAGGACTGCTCCTCGGCATCGTCTTCTTCGCTGCGGTCGCCGGTCTCCTCTACGTCGTCTCCCTCTTCCTCCAGCAGGGCCTCGGCCGGTCCCCCTCGGGTGCCGCGCTCGCCCTGATGCCCCTGTCGGCGGGCATCGTCATCGCCTCCATCGCCTGTTACCGCCTGATCGCCCGTCTGGGCCGCCGCCTCGTCCTCATCGGCTTCCTCGTCACGCTCGCCGGGACCGCCCACCTCCTCGCCCTGGTCGCCGTCTCCGGCACGGACACCGGAAGCTGGGCCCTGGTCCCGCCGCTGCTCGTCATCGGTCTGGGCATGGGTGCCTGCTTCGGCTCGCTCTACGACGTCACCATCGGAGACATCGCGCCCGAGGAGGCCGGCAGCGCGGGCGGTTCGCTCGGCGCGGTCCAGCAACTCGCCAACGCGATCGGAGCCGCCGCCGTCACCACCGTCTACTTCCGGGCCGGCGGCGGCGAGACCCACGCCACCGCCGTGAGCCTCACCGTCGTCGCCGCCATCACTCTCCTGTGCTGCCCCCTCGTACGCCTGCTGCCGCTCAAGGCACCGGACGAACAGCACCACTAGGGAACGAGGACCAGCCGGCCCCGCAGCCCGCCCTCCGCGAGCCGCGCGTGCGCCTTGACGACCTCGTCGAGCGCGTACGTCTCGGCGACCCGGGGCGTCAGCGCCCCCTCGTCGACGAGTGCCACCAGCTCCGCGAGCCGGGCCCCGTCGGCGGCGACCTCCACGGCACCGGTCCGCACTCCGCGCACGGACGCCGGGTGGGCCCCCGGGATGACCCCCATGAAGGCACCCCCGTCCCGCACCCACTCCAGCGCGTCCGCGCCCAGGATCGCCGCGTCCAGCACCGCGTCCACGCTCCCCGGAGCCACCGCGCCCGACACCGACCGGTCGGCACCCAGGGACCGTACGAGCTCCTCGTCGCCCTCCCGGGCCAGCGCGGTCACGTGCACGCCGAGCCGGGCGGCCAGCTGCACGGCGTACCCGCCGACGGCCCCCGCGGCCCCGGTGATCAGCAGGTTCTGCCCCGGCTCCAGCCCCAGCCCGTCCAGGGCCTGGGCCGCGGTCAGCGCGTTGAGCGGCAGGCTCGCCGCGTGCACCGCGTCGACCGAGCGGGGCGCCGCGGCCACCGCGTCGGCGTCGACCACCACGTGATCGGCGTGCGTACCGAGGAGCTTGGCGGTCCCGTACGCCAGCGCCACCACCTCGTCGCCCACGCTCCACCCGGCCGCGACCCCGACCGCGTCCACGACGCCCGCCACGTCCCAGCCGAGCCCCAGCCGCTTCCCCGCGCCCCCGAAGACACCCGCCCGCACTCCGGCGTCCACGGGATTGACCCCCGCCGCCGCCACCTTGATCCGCACCTGCCGGGCCCCCGGCTCCGGCACGGCGACCTCGACGATCTCGACGGCTTCCGGTCCACCGAACGTCGTCACAACCGCTGCACGCATCCCAGCTCACCCCATCAGTAGGTCATCCGCGGGTCTCTTTCCCGCCGCAACAACCCTAGGAAGAGTTACTATCCATTGGTAAGTAGGCACCTGAAGGTGCGTACGTCACCCGGAGGTGAGTCATGGCGACCACGACAGCGGCCCAGCGGCGCCAGCAGGCCCGTGTCGAGTACGACGCGTTCATCAAGAGCTGCCCCACCAACCAGCTCCTGGACCGCATCAGCGACAAGTGGGTCAGCCTGATCGTGAGCGCGCTCGCCGACGCGGGCGGACCGATGCGCTACAGCGACCTCGGCCGCAAGATCGCCGGCGTCAGCCCCAAGATGCTGACGCAGACGCTGCGTTCACTGGAGCGCGACGGCATCGTCTCCCGCACGGTCACCCCGTCCGTCCCGGTCCGCGTCGACTACGAACTCACGCCGCTGGGCGGCAATCTGAGCTGCCTGCTCACCGCCGTCAAGGACTGGGCGGAGCACCACATCGAGGAGGTCGTCGAGGCTCGCGAGCGTTACGACGCCTCGTCCGAGGCCGCCTGAAACTCCCCGGACCGCAGCCGCGCGACCTGCTCGGCACTGAAGTCGACCGTGCGCCGCATGTGCCCGATGATCAGGGCGACCTCGGCGTCGTCGAGCCCGTCGAAGAGGCCGTACCAGCCGCCGCCCAGCCGCTCCCACATCCGGCCGAACTCGGCGATCTTCTCCGGCACGGTCGCCACCAGCACCCGCCGCCGGTCCACCACATCGCGCTCCCGCACGACATAGCCCGCCTTCTCCAGCCGGTCCACCAGCCGCGTGGCCGACCCGGTCGTCAGCCCCGTCATCTCGGCGATCCGCCCGGTGGTCACCGGCCCCGCCTCCAGGCTCAGCAGATTCACACACTGCACATCCGTCGGATGCAGCCCGACGTGGTCGGCGAGGGCCTGGTTGAACAGCGCGTACGAGGCCATGTACCGCCGCGACACGACCGCCAGCTCCCCCAGCAGCCGCTCCCGCGCTTCCCCAGCCATACCGGCCCCTTCCACCACACCAACCGAAATCGTACGTGCGCCGTCCGGCGAGCAACCAGCCTCCCCAGAAACCGGCGGCCACAGGACCCCGGCACGGCCGGCACCACCCTGGGGCTCCGCCCCAGACCCGCTCCTCAAACGCCGGAGGGGCTGAAGCTTTCCCCGGCCGGGACGGAAAAAGGGGAAACGCGCCCGCAGCCGAAATGTGGCCGGAGGGGCCGTGCCGGTACATCCCTATGTCCGTCGCTTACGTTCGGATCGAGCAGCAGTTCGCACAGGTAGCCCACGTCTGATCCAGCGGCGACG
>NZ_JBHWVI010000332.1:0-6736 GCF_042737005.1 Streptomyces sp. NPDC060027 | reverse complement strand
GTCGTACGGGTAGAACCCCGAGCCCGACTTCCGGCCGAGGCGGCCCGCGTCCACCATGCGCTGGAGCAGCGGGGGAGCGGCGTACAGCGGCTCTTTATATTCTTCGTACATCGAGTACGCGACCGAGGCCACCGTGTCGAGACCGATCAGGTCGGACAGCTTGAGCGGGCCCATCGGGTGGGCGCAGCCCATCTCCATGCCGTTGTCGATGTCCTCGCGGCTCGCCATGCCCGACTCGAACATCCGGATCGCGGACAGGAGATAGGGGATCAGCAGCGCGTTGACGACGAAGCCCGAGCGGTCCTGGGCGCGGATCGCGTGCTTGCCGAGCGCCTTCTCGGCGAACAGCTGGGCGCGGCCGATGGTGCCCTCGGAGGTGGTCAGCGCCGGGATCAGCTCCACGAGCTGCTGCACCGGGGCCGGGTTGAAGAAGTGGATGCCGATGACCTGGTCGGGACGCGAGGTCGCGACGGCCAGCTTCACCAGCGGGATCGAGGAGGTGTTGGAGGCCAGGATCGCGTCCGGCCTGGTCACCACCTGGTCGAGTACCTGGAAGATCTCGGTCTTGACCTGCTCGTTCTCGACGACGGCCTCGATCACGAGGTCGCGGTCGGCGAACTCGCCGAGGTCCGTGGTGAAGCTCAGCCGGTCCAGGGTGGCCTTGAGCTCGTCCTCGGAGATCTTTCCGCGGCCCGCCGCCTTGGAGAGGGAGTTGAACAGCCGGGTCCGGCCGATCTCCAGGGCTTCGCCGGTGGTCTCGGCGACCTTGACGTCGAGGCCGGCGCGGGCGCACACCTCGGCAATGCCCGCTCCCATCTGGCCGCAGCCCACCACTCCGACGCGTTCGATGTCGGTCACATCGTCCCCTTCGCTGATCCGCACGGCCTGGCAGGTCCTCCGTTGTTCGGTGCCTGCTCCGAACGTGCACGTTACTCCCAAGTATCGATGATCGATCGTCGGGGTGGGGCATGCTGGGCTCCGAGACGATCCGTGACCGGACGGATCCGCAGCGTAGGGGGTACGGAGATGGGGCGACTGCCACGCCGGGCGTTCGCGGCGGCCGCGCTCGCCACCCTGTCGGGACTCGGCACGGCGGGGGACGCCGCGGCGGCCCGGGGCCCGGCCTCCCCGCACCGGCCGAGGGCCGTGCCCGCCGTGCGCGGCATGTGGCTCGCGACCGCCTCGCACCGCGACTGGCCCTCCCGCACCGGTCTGAGCGCGGCGCGCCAGCGCGCCGAGCTGCTGGCCCACCTCGACACGGCGGTACGCCTGCGCCTCAACACCGTGTTCTTCCAGGTCCGTCCCGCCGCCGACGCCTTGTGGCCCTCGCCGTACGAGCCGTGGTCCCAGTACCTGACCGGCGTCCAGGGCAAGGACCCCGGCTGGGACCCGCTGGGCACCGCGGTGCGGGAGGCCCACGCGCGCGGCCTGGAACTGCACGCCTGGTTCAACCCGTACCGCGTCTCGGGACAGCCGGACCCCGGCAGGCTCGCCCCCACGCACCCCGCCCGCGTCCACCGGGACTGGGTCGTGCGGTACGGCGGGAAGCTCTACTACAACCCCGGGCTGCCCCCGGTCCGGACGTTCGTCCGGACCGCGATGCTCGACGCGGTGCGCCGGTACGCGGTCGACGGCGTGCACTGGGACGACTACTTCTACCCGTACCCGGTGGCGGGCGAGGTCTTCGACGACGACGCGGCGTACGCCGAGCACGGCGCGGGCTTTTCGGGCCGGGCGGCCTGGCGGCGCCACAACATCGACCGGCTGGTGCTGGAGATGGCGGCGGGCATCAAGAAGGTCCGCCCCGGGGTCCGCTTCGGGATCAGCCCCTTCGGGGTCTGGCGCAACGCGGCGACCGACCCGCGCGGCTCAGCGACCCGGGCCGGTGTCGAGACGTACGACGATCTCTACGCGGACACCAGGAAATGGGTCAGGGAGCACCGGATCGACTACATCTGTCCTCAGCTCTACTGGAACATCGGCTTCGCCGCCGCCGACTACGCCAAGCTGCTGCCCTGGTGGGCCGAGGTCGCGCGGGGGACGGGGGTGCAGCTCTACGCGGGGGAGGCGCTGTACAAGGCGGGCGCCCCGGGGCAGCCCGCGGCCTGGCAGGACCCCGCCGAGCTCTCCCGGCACCTCACGTTCGCCCGCGGTCACGCCGAGGTGCGCGGGCATGTCTTCTTCTCGGCCGCGGAGGTCGGTGCCGACCGTGTCGGCGCGATGGCACGGGTCGTCGCCGACCACTACCGGCAGTCGGCGAAGCCCCCGCGCTGAGGGAGCGCCCGCCTCCCGGCGGCCGTCCCGGTCGTTCTACCGCGGCATGTCCTTGTGGCGGATCTCGGAGTCCGGGCCCGGCGAGCACACGGCCTCGTGACCGTCCTCGAACCGCACGCGGTAGGGGGGAGCGCCTTCCGCTCCCATGACCTCGGTGATCTCCGCGACCTTGTCGTGCTGGCCGACAACCCTGCCGTGCTGCACCAGTTGGTCGCCTTTGGTTGCGTGCATCTGAACGGTCTCCTCGTCCTGTACGGGAGTAGCGGTTCGTGGCCTCAAGTCTACGGCCGGCGGCGCAGGTTGGCCCGGCCCGCGCACACGGGTCAGCCCCGCGCCCGCTGGGTGAGGGCGATGCAGACGAGCACGGCGGCCGCCGTCAGCGGTGCCGCCGGGGTGAGCCGCTCGCCGAGGAGCAGTACCGACCACACCAGTGTGAGCAGCGGCTGGGCCAGCTGCAACTGGCTCGCCTTCGGGATGCCGATCGACGCCATCCCCCGGTACCAGACGACCAGACCGAGGAACTGCGAACCGACCGCGACCCACAGCAGCCCGGTCACGCTGTGCGCCGTCAAGTGCACCGGCTCGTACGACAGCGCCACCAGCGCGCCCGGCACGCTGAGCGGCAGACACAGGACCAGCGCCCAGCCGATGACCTGCCAGCCCGGCAGCACACGGGCGAGCCGACCGCCCTCGGTGTAGCCCGCCGCGCAGATCAGCAGCGCCCCGAACAGGTAGGCGTCCGCTCCGGTCAGCGCGCCGCCGCTCTGCTGCACGGTGAACGCGATCACGGCGGCCGCACCCGCGCAGGCCGCCAGCCAGAACATCCGTGACGGCCGGGCGCCGGTGCGCAGCGCCGAGAACAGTGCCGTCGTCAGCGGCAGCAGTCCGACGACCACGGCGGCGTGGGCGGTGGTCGAGGTCTGAAGAGCGAGTGTCGTCAGCAGGGGGAAGCCGAAGACGACTCCGGCGGCGACGACGCCGAGCCCGGCCAGATGCCGCCGGGCCGGTACGGGCACCCGCAGGGCGAGGAGGCAGCCGCCCGCGACGACCGCGGCGAGTACGCAGCGCACGGCCACCAGGGACCAGGGGCCGAAGCCCTCCAGGCCCCAGGCGGTCGCGGGGAAGGTGAGGGAGAAGGCGGTGACCCCGAGGGCCGCCTGGAGGGTGCCGGAACGACGGTCCGTCGGCGAGGGGTTCCGGCGCCCGGTGCCGGCCGCGTACCCGGGCCGGTGGAGTGAGCCGGCCGGGGTCCCGTCGCTCACGGCGCGCGCATCGGCCGTGGACCGGTCGGTCCCCGCGTGTGCGGCGGACGTGAGGTCGGTGTCGGTGCTGACCGCTATCCCGGTCCCGTTGATAGCGCTACTCTCTGTTCTCATGCAAGAGCGTAGCAGTGTGGGCGACCTGGCAAATCAGCTGCGGCAAGAACTGAACCGCTACTCTCCCGGGGGAAAGCTGCCGTCGAGCCGGGCGCTCGTCGAGCGGTTCCGCGTAAGTCCCGTGACGGTGTCGCGGGCGCTGGCGCAGCTCGCCGCCGAGGGGCTCGTGGTCACCCGGCCCGGTGCGGGCGCCTTCCGGGCGGAGCCCCGGGCCGCCATCACGTCCACCGGGGACACGTCCTGGCAGGAAGTCGCGCTCAGCGCGGACGCCGCGGCCGAACTCGTCCCGCGCACCGTGGACGCCTCCGGCGTTCTCGCCTCGCTCGCCGCGCCACCACCCGGTGTCGTCGAGTTCAACGGCGGCTATCTGCACCCCTCGCTCCAGCCAGAGCGGGCGATGGGCGCGGCGCTCTCCCGGGCGGGCCGCCGCCCCGGCGCGTGGTCCCGGCCGCCCATGGAAGGCCTGCCGGAACTGCGCGAGTGGTTCGCCCGGGGGATCGGCGGCGCGATCGGCGCCGCCGAGGTGCTGGTCACGGCGGGCGGCCAGTCCGCCCTGACCACCGCCCTGCGCGCGCTCGCACCGCCCGGCGCCCCCGTCCTCGTCGAGTCACCCACCTATCCGGGCATGCTGGCCATCGCCCGGGCCGCGGGTCTTCGCCCCGTCCCGGTCCCGGTGGATCCCGACGGGGTCAAGCCCGCGCTCCTCGCGGACGCCTTCCGGGCGACCGGCGCCCGGGTCTTCGTCTGCCAGCCGCTGTTCCAGAATCCGACCGGTGCCGTGCTCGCGCCCGAGCGGCGGGGCGAGGTGCTGCGCATCGCGCGCGACGCCGGAGCCTTCGTCGTCGAGGACGATTTCGTACGTCGCCTCGTGCACGAGGACGCGGGCCCGCTCCCGCGTCCGCTGGCCGCCGAGGACCCGGACGGGGTCGTGGTGCACGTCGGTTCCCTGACCAAGGCGACGTCGCCGAGCTTCCGGGTGAGCGCACTGGCCGCGCGCGGTCCGGTGCTCGAACGGCTGCGCGCCATCCAGGTCGTCGACACCTTCTTCGTACCGCGTCCGCTCCAGGAGGCCGCGCTGGAACTCGTCGGCTCGCCGGCCTGGCCGCGCCATCTGCGCACGGTCTCCGCCGAGTTGAAGGCCCGGCGGGACACCATGACCGCCGCACTGCGGCTGCGGCTTCCCGAACTCGCCCTGCCCCACGTCCCGTTCGGCGGCTATCACCTCTGGGTGCGACTGCCGGACGGCACCGACGAGTCCGCGCTCGTCGCCGCCGCCCTGCGCGCGGGGGTGGCCGTCACTCCCGGCCGCCCCTACTTCAGCGCCGAACCCCCGGCCGCCCAGCTCCGGTTGAGCTTCGCCGCGGTGGCCGGGACGGAGGAGATCACGGAGGGGGTACGGAGACTGACGGCGGCGTACGACGAGGTGCGGCCCTGACCCGCCCGGAGCCGAACCCGCGACGGGTGGAGTCCTGACCTCGGCGCTCTCCCGTCACCCCGCGTCCCGCGGGTCGCGCTCGCCGTGTCGGAGTCCTCCGGCCGGGCGAGGGGATCGGGCCCCGGGCGCTCGCTCAGCCGGTGCACAGGCCGGAGCCGGTGCGTCCGTGAAGATTTGGATACCCTGCGTAACCCCCCTTGACCTGCTGAGTCCCGCGCTCCACGATCTGCGCATGCATCGGGTCACGTTCGTCGCAGCCGCACGCAGCTCCTCGCTGCTCGCGGAGCGCTTCGAGGACGACCGGCCGCTGGACCAGGCGGGCTGGGAAGAAGTGCAGCGCGCCGCCGCCGGCCTGGTGCCGCTGGCGGCGGCCGAGCTGCGCTACTGCTCTCCGACGCCCCGCAGCCGGGCCACCGGTGACGCCCTCGGCTACGCCCCCCTGGTCCAGCTCGCCCTGCGCGACTGCGACATGGGCCGCTGGCGCGGTTTCACCCTGGGTGAGGCCATGGCCCGCGAGCCCGAGGCCGTGGACGCCTGGCTGGCCGACCCGCGCTCCACGCCGCACGGTGGCGAGTGCCTGCTGTCCTTCATCGCCCGCGTCGGTGCCTGGCTCGACACCCGGCCCGCGGACGAGGGTGGCACCCTCGTCGCGGTGGCCGAGCCCTCGGTGGTCAGGGCCGCGCTGGTCTACGCCCTGAAGGCGCCGCCGTCGACCTACTGGAACATCGATGTCCGCCCCCTGTCGGCGATCACCGTGACGGGCCAGGCGGGCCGCTGGAATCTGCGCTTCGACGGGATGTTCTCTCAGCCCACGCGCGCGTAGCCGGTCGTGAGCACCAGATCCTTCGCGGGCCCCCGCACGCGCCAGACGGACTGCCAGTGGTGCTCGTCCCGGACGGTGAACTCGCCCCGGTAGAGGTCCGCCGCGCACGGATGGTCGGCGACATGGCGCCCGCTCGTCAGGTCCAGGTCGTGGAACGGGCGGCCGTCGGAGAACCGTACGAGAGCGGTCCCGGGGTGCGGCCCCGGCAGGAAGCGCAGCGTCCGCTCCGCGGGCCGCGGGACGCCCTGCCACACGAACGTGCCGGACTCGTGGTGCAGCAGCCCCGCGTCCTCGAACGGTCCGAAAACCGTCGTACCGGCGAAGCGCCCCTCCGCGTCGCTCGCCAGGTCCCGCACGGTGCGCTCCACCCGCCAGTTCCCGGTCAGGTACGTCAGCACGTCCCGCACCGGCCAGAACTCACCCATACCGTCCCGCTCTCCGTCCCGTCCGGTGGCGCGCGCCCCCTTGACGCGCTCCTGCCCTCCCCATCTTGCCGTTCGACATACTGATCAGCATCCGATATCCCGAACAGCTCGCCATCGACTAAAGAGCCGCGGAGTGTCCATGGCACGTACCCGCGCCCGAGGCCGTGAACACGGAGACGGCGACGGCGGTCGCCCCGGTCAGGTCCGCGCTCGACGGGGCCGCCGGCGGGTTCACGTACACCTTCCCGGCGAACTCCGTGACGTTCCTGAGGGTCAGGCGGCGTCAGAGCGGGCCGTGGGGGGGGGGGGGGCCGGGCGGCGCCCCCCCCCCCCCCCCACCCAAAAAAACCCAACCGAGCCCGTGAACACCAAACCGGGGTCCCCACCAGAAACGGGGGGGAGC
>NZ_JBHWVI010000331.1:0-6756 GCF_042737005.1 Streptomyces sp. NPDC060027 | reverse complement strand
TTCTCTATACTCCTCCTCGCGGGTAATACATCGTATACCGGGTTATACCGGGCTGTGTATAGGATGACGGCCCGCCCCCGGGGGGTGGGGCCCCTTCTCTCAGCTATGCCGAGCGCTGCACTCAGGCAGCGACAACCTCGATGTTGACCTTGGCGGCAACCTCGGGGTGCAGACGCACGGACGTCTCGTGGGCGCCCAGGGTCTTGATGGGCGAGCCCAGCTCGATGCGGCGCTTGTCGACCTCGGGGCCACCGGAAGCCTTGATCGCCGAAGCGACGTCGGCCTGGGTGACGGAACCGAAGAGTCGACCGGCGTCGCCGGAGCGAACGGCCAGACGGACCTTGACGCCCTCGAGGCGGGCCTTGATCTCGTTGGCCTGCTCGATGGTCGCGATCTCGTGGATCTTGCGAGCACGACGGATCTGCTCGACGTCCTTCTCGCCACCCTTGGTCCAGCGGATCGCAAAGTTCCGCGGGATCAGGTAGTTGCGAGCGTAACCGTCCTTGACGTCAACGACGTCGCCCGCGGCACCGAGGCCGGAGACCTCGTGGGTGAGGATGATCTTCATTTGTCGGTCACCCTTCCCTTATCGCGCGGTGGACGTGTAGGGCAGCAGCGCCATCTCACGGCTGTTCTTCACAGCCGTGGCGACGTCACGCTGGTGCTGCGTGCAGTTGCCGGTCACGCGGCGGGCACGGATCTTGCCGCGGTCGGAAATGAACTTCCGCAGCATGTTCGTGTCCTTGTAGTCCACGTACGTGACCTTGTCCTTGCAGAACGCGCAGACCTTCTTCTTCGGCTTGCGCACAGGCGGCTTCGCCATGGTGTATCTCCTGTGTGATCAAGAAGTGGGAGTACGGCCCACCCTCGGCCCTGGGGCCTAGAAGGGGGGCTCGTCCGAGTAGCCGCCGCCGGAACCGCCGGAGCCGCCGGAGCCGCCGGAGCTTCCGCCCCAGCCGCCACCGCCGCCGCCCTGGTTGCCACCGGCGGGAGCGCCGGTTGCCCAGGGATCGTCGGCAGGAGCGCCGCCGCCCTGCGGAGCACCGCTGGAGCCACCGCCCCAGCCGCCGCCCTGCTGGCCGCCGCCACTGCCGCCGCCGTAACCGCCCTGGCCGCCTCGGCCCGTGGTCTTGGTGACCTTGGCCGTGGCGTTCTTCAGGCTGGCGCCGACTTCCTCTACATCCAGCTCGTAGACCGTGCGCTTGACGCCCTCACGGTCCTCGTAGGACCGCTGCTTCAACCGGCCCTGCACGATGACGCGCATGCCTCGCTGGAGCGACTCGGCGACGTTCTCCGCCGCCTGACGCCAGACCGAGCAGGTCAGGAACAGGCTCTCGCCGTCCTTCCACTCATTCGTCTGACGGTCGAAGGTGCGGGGAGTGGACGCGACACGGAACTTCGCGACCGCCGCACCGGAAGGGGTGAAGCGCAGCTCGGGGTCGTCGACAAGATTGCCGACGACCGTGATGACGGTCTCGCCTGCCATGGGGGAACCTCTCGGCGGGTTTGCTGCTGGCTGCTGGTGCTGCTACTCGATGCCCGAGATCAGCTGAGCTGGGAAGCTCAGTGGGTCTCGGGACGGAGGACCTTGGTCCGGAGGACCGACTCGTTCAGGTTCATCTGGCGGTCGAGCTCCTTGACGACCGCAGGCTCGGCCTGCAGGTCGATGACCGAGTAGATGCCCTCGGGCTTCTTCTTGATCTCGTACGAGAGACGACGACGGCCCCAGGTGTCGACCTTTTCGACCTTGCCGTTGGCCTCACGGACAACGGAGAGGAAGTTCTCGATCAGGGGGGCGACAGCGCGCTCTTCCAGATCGGGGTCGAGGATGACCATCACTTCGTAGTGACGCATGTGGAACCCACCTCCTTTGGACTCAGCGGCCACGGTCGTTCCGTGGCAGGAGGGTTGTGATGCGTTCGCAACGGTATCGGCCGCCACTGACAATCGGGGCCGCCGATCGGTGAACCGAGCGGCAATCCCTGTCGTGACCTGGCCATGAGCCTGGGCAGACACCGGTGCAGAGGGTACAGACTACCTGCACACCGGCTTCCGGTTGAAATCCGACCGGGTTGGCCGTCAATCTGTACACATCGGGTGTGTATGGCGCTACGATGCGCCGCCTTCCGCAGGAGGTGCCCTATGGCACAGGCAGTGCGACCCAACACCACCGGCTCCACCGGCTCCCTCTTGGCCACCGACGGCAAGCCTCATCCGCTCCAGGACACCTTGCTCGTCGTGACCCTGGTGTTCGGAGTCCTGGCCTTCATCACGTCGATGTTCCACAGCCTCCATCTGCTCAGTTCCTGGGCCGGTCTCGTCGGGATCCTCGCCGGCGCCTACGGGCAGTTCATCTCCGAGACGACCCGCGAGCGCTTCGGACTGATCGTCGGACTCGGTCTCTCGGGCGTCGGCTTCTACCTCGGCCTGGCCCACGGCGGCCTCTTCGGTGGTGTGGTCTGAGCCGAACGTCCGTTTTCCCCTGACCTCGGGGAGCCCCACACTCCCTCCCCGAGGTCCAGGTTGCATACGGCCAGACAGGGCGCTCGCAGGGCGCAGTAGGCTTCGGCGCGAGAGCCGGAGCCCCTGTACCCATGGGGACACACCAGCCCGAGGAGCGCCCCGAATGAGCCTGACCCTGAGGACCATCAGCCGAGAGCAGCATCTGGCATACATCCAGAGCCTGCCCGCGGCCAGTCACATGCAGGTCCCCGCCTGGGCAGACGTGAAGGCCGAGTGGCGCTCGGAGAGCCTGGGTTGGTTCGACGAGAGGACCGGCGAGATCGTCGGCGCCGGCCTGGTGCTGTACCGCCAGCTGCCCAAGATCAAGCGCTATCTCGCCTACCTGCCCGAGGGTCCGGTCATCAACTGGTTCGCGCCGAACCTCGACGACTGGCTGCAGCCGATGCTCGCGCACCTCAAGCAGCAGGGCGCCTTCTCGGTGAAGATGGGCCCGCCGGTGATCATCCGGCGCTGGGAAGCCACCTCCATCAAGGGCGGCATCCAGAACCCGGACGTGAAGCGCCTGCGCGACATCGAGGCCGACTTCATCGAGCCGCGCGCCTTCGAGGTCGCCGACAAGCTGCGCCGCATGGGCTGGCAGCAGGGCGAGGACGGCGGTGCCGGCTTCGGCGACGTCCAGCCCCGCTATGTCTTCCAGGTGCCGCTCGCCAACCGCTCCCTGGAAGAGGTCCACAGGAACTTCAACCAGCTGTGGCGCCGCAACATCAAGAAGGCCGAGAAGGCGGGCGTCGAGGTCGTCCAGGGCGGATACCAGGACCTGGAGGAGTGGCAGCGGCTGTACGAGATCACCGCTGTGCGCGACCACTTCCGGCCCCGCCCGCTGTCGTACTTCCAGCGCATGTGGACGGCCCTCAACACCGAGGACCCCAACCGCATGCGGCTCTACTTCGCGCGTCACAACGGAGTGAACCTGTCGGCCGCGACGATGCTCGTCGTCGGCGGACACGTCTGGTACTCCTACGGCGCCTCGGACAACATCGGGCGCGAGCACCGGCCCTCGAACGCGATGCAGTGGCGCATGCTGCGCGACTCGTACGCCCTGGGAGCCACGGTCTACGACCTGCGTGGCATCTCCGACTCGCTGGACGAGACCGATCACCTCTTCGGCCTGATCCAGTTCAAGGTGGGCACGGGCGGAGAGGCCGCCGAGTACCTCGGCGAGTGGGACTTCCCGCTCAACAAGCTGCTCCACAAGGCGCTCGACATCTACATGTCGCGTCGCTGAGCCGTCCCGAACCGCGTGCCGAGCCGCTGTTCCAGCCCGGCATCGCCCCATCGGTCCGGCGAATCGGCGACAATTCCTTTTCATACCTCTGATACACCGCAGCCACGAGAAAGGTTCCGGGACCGGCCATGGCGCTCACGCTCTACGTCGACACCGCGCGCTGGCGGGCACACCACAAGCAGGTGTCCGAGCAGTTTCCGGGGCTGGTCCCCGTATGCAAGGGCAACGGCTACGGCTTCGGCCACGAACGGCTCGCGGACGAGGCCACCCGCCTGGGCTCGGACATCCTCGCGGTCGGCACCACGTACGAGGCCGCCCGGATCAAGGACTGGTTCGGTGGCGATCTGCTGGTCCTGACGCCGTTCAGGCGGGGCGAGGAGCCCGTACCGCTGCCCGACCGTGTCATCCGCTCCGTATCGTCCATCGACGGCGTGTACGGCCTTGTGGGCGCCCGCGTCGTCATCGAGGTCATGTCCTCGATGAAGCGGCACGGCGTGAGCGAGGAGGAGCTGCCGCATCTGCACTCCGCCATCGAGAACGTCCGGCTCGAAGGCTTCGCGATCCACCTGCCGCTGGACCGCACCGACGGCTCGGACGCCGTCGAGGAGGTCATCGGCTGGATGGACCGTCTCCGTGCGGCCCGCCTGCCCCTGCACACGATGTTCGTCAGCCACCTCAAGGCCGAGGAACTCGCGCGACTTCAGCAGCAGTTCCCGCAGACCCACTTCCGCGCGCGTATCGGCACGCGGCTGTGGCTGGGGGACCACGAGGCCACCGAGTACCGCGGGGCCGTCCTGGACGTCACCCGCGTCTCCAAGGGCGACCGCTTCGGCTACCGGCAGCAGAAGGCGGCCGGAGACGGCTGGCTCGTGGTCGTGGCGGGCGGTACGTCGCACGGGGTGGGCCTGGAAGCCCCCAAGGCGCTGCACGGCGTCATGCCGCGCGCCAAGGGCGTCGCACGCGCCGGCCTCGCGACGGTCAACCGGAACCTTTCTCCGTTCGTCTGGGCGGGCAAGCAGCGCTGGTTCGCCGAGCCCCCGCACATGCAGGTCTCGATCCTCTTCGTGCCCTCCGACGCCTCGGAGCCGAAGGTCGGCGACGAACTGGTGGCCCATCTGCGGCACACCACCACGCAGTTCGACCGCGTCGTCGAGCGCTGACCCCCGGGTTCAGCCCCTCCGCTCCAGCCGAAAGGCCGTACACGGACACCGTGTACGGCCTTTTTCGTACCTCTTCCCCACCCTGTTCGCTCAGAGCGAACGGTCTTCGGGCGACGCGTTCGAGCCGCCCCAGTCGACCTGGGGGAGCCCGTCGAAGTGGGCGGCGTGCCGCGGCGGATGAGAGGCCGCCCCGAGTACGAAGACGTCCTCGGCGCCGTCCAGCAGCCCGCCGGACGGGTCGTCGTCCCCTGCTCGGCGCACCACGTCACGCTCCGGCATGAAGATGTCCCGTACGACCACCGCGCACAGGTACAGCGTCCCCAGCAGATGTACGGCGATGGCGACTTGGTATCCGTCGGTCGGCAGGCCCTTATGGGCGTCCCCACTGGTCGTGTACGCGAGGTACATCCAGATCCCCAGGAAGTACGCGACCTCGCACGCCTGCCAGATCAGGAAGTCCCGCCAGCGCGGCCGGGCCAGCGCGGCGAGCGGGACGAGCCACAGCACGTACTGCGGCGAGTAGACCTTGTTCGTGAGGATGAAGGCCGCCACGATCAGGAAGGCGAGCTGAGCGAAGCGGGGGCGGCGTGGGGCGGTGAGCGTGACGGCGCTCAGACCCGCGCAGATGATCAGCATCATGATCAGCGCCCACGCGTTGGCGGCGTCGGGAGTGATCGTGATCTTCAGCCATTGCGAGATGAACAGGAAGACCGAACCGAAATCGACGCCACGGTCATGGCTGAAGCTGTAGAACTTCGCCCATCCTTCGGGCGCGAAGTACATGACCGGAAGGTTCACGGCCAGCCAGGCACCGACGGCACCGAGCAGCGCCGTTCCGAACTCACGCCACTTGCCGGCCCGCCAGCAGAGCAGGAAGAGCGGCCCGAGCACCAGGAACGGGTAGAACTTGGCGGCCGTGGCGAGCCCGATCAGGACGCCGAAGGCCAGAGCGCGCCCCCGCGACCACATGAGCATCGCGGCGGCCAGCAGGGCCACGGCGAGGAGATCCCAGTTGATGGTGGCCGTGAGCGCGAAAGCGGGCGCGAGAGCGACCAGGAGGCCGTCCCAGGGGCGACGACGGTGGGTGCGCGCGGTGCATACGGCGATGACCGCCGCGCACACCATCAGCATCCCCGCATTGACCATCCAGTAGATCTGCTCCTGGTCCTGGATGCTGCCGCTGCCCGGAGTGAGCCAGGCCGCGACCTCCATGAACACACCGGTCAGTACCGGGTACTCGAGGTACTCCATGTCGCCGGGGATCTTGTCGAAGTACGGCACCAGGCCGTCGGCGAATCCCCGCCCCTGGTAGAGGTGCGGGATGTCCGAATAGCAGGCGTGCGTGTACTGCGAGCTGGCTCCGAAGAACCAGCCGCCGTCGTAGCAGGGCAGCTTCTGGACCATACCGAGGGCGAACATGCCGATCGCCAACAGCGCGACGACCCGCACGGGCGTCCACCAGGACGTCCCGAGCAGGGCCCGCCGCCCGATGGGGCCGCCGATCAGCTCACTGCCGCCGGCGGCGACCTCGTCGTCCTTGGTCGGCCGCACCAGCTCCGGCTCCTGCACGCTCGCTCGCGTCGTCTCTGCACTGGGCATGCCGCACATCCTGCCGTACGCGTCCAGGAATAGGCCGAGTGCCTGCAGGACAAGCCGGGCACAGGGAGCTGCGTCGAGCCGCGGCGGCTCTGCGGCTCGCGGAACTCCTCCCGGAAATTCTGATCATTCTGTGCAGAACAGGGGCCCGCCCGCGGTAGCTGGGGGGGCCCGGGTTGACGTGAAGGGCACGGAGGCAAAAATCCGCCCCGGCCACCCAAGAGGCGGTCTATTATAAAAAAAAGACGCGGC
>NZ_JBHWVI010000330.1:0-6907 GCF_042737005.1 Streptomyces sp. NPDC060027 | reverse complement strand
GTCCCACGGGTGCGGCCCCCCGATGTGGGGCCTGGGCTGGTCGGCGGCCCACCGCCGGGCCCCGCCGACGGAGCTGTCGTACGGCGTGGGCGACCCGGGGCGGGGATGCAGCCGGGTCGCCGTGCGTGCCAGCGGGGCCAGTTGCGGGGCGACCGCGGTGACGTCGACCAGCCGCGGCGGGGTGGTACGGGTGCGGAGTGCGGCGGCAATGCTCATTGCCCGCTCGGCGCACACCGACCGGATCTCGTCCAGCAGCTCGGGGTAGTGCTCGCCGTACGCGTGCAGCGCATGACACACCGCGTCCAGTGCCGCTATGAGCGGGGCGGGCTTTGCGGCGGCGAGCACGGCGGGAAGAGCGAAGTGCGGCTGTGAGATCCGTTCCGGGGTCCGCGGCGTGACGGGAGGGTGCACCACGACGACCTTGCGCCCTGTGTCCGCGGACGGTGGCGGGAAGTACGGCGGTCGCTCGGGAGGTATCGCTTCGAGCACCGACCTGTCCGGTATGCGAGGGTCGGAGCGCAGGGTCTCCCACATCCGGGCCGGGTCGTCGAACGGCGGCGGCAGGGGGCGCCCCTCTGCCAACGCGGTGAGCGCCTGGGCGACCCACGGCACATCGGTCAGGCCCGCAGCCTCGCAGGCTCGCCGCGCGGCCAGCAACGCCACTGCCCGCTGGACCTCGGGACCCACGACATCGAGGGCGTGCACCAGGTCGCTGTCGAAGCGGAGCAGAGCGAGGACGTTGCTCTCGCGGGCACCCCGCAGCCTCTCGCTCGGCAGCCGTCCGCCCCACTCCCACTCCTCGTAGTGCAGGCGACGCCCCTCGGCGGCCTGTTCGGCCCGCTCCTCGGCGGCCCGCTGGAACACCTGGCGAGTCAGGCGTTCGGCCTCGGCGAGCTGTTCGGGCGTACGCGCCGTCCGGCGCACGTTCCAGTGCAGGTCCCCGGCCATCCGCGAGGTGTGGCGGATCACCTCGTCCGGGCGGGGTGGGGCAGGCCAGAACTGCAGGAGGTAGCTGTCCGCCCGGGGCTCCCCGGCCACTCTGGTGGAGAGTTCCCGTCCCTCGTCCATCCCCCGGGCGCAGTACCGGACCCGGTAGTCGGTCCGGGTGAGACCCAGGTCCCACGCGGTCTCGCCGTCCCCCTGCACCAGACGTGTGCGTTCCGACTCGGGGCGGAAGGACACGTCCATCACGTCATCCCAGACCGGGTCCAACACAGGGGCCGCGTCGTGGACTTCCACGACGAAGCCGACGTCGCCCGCGTACAGCCCGGTGGACAGGAGGATCACACCTGGGACCGCAGCCCCGCACAACCCCCCGTTCTGGTAGGCGAACGCCTTGGAGAGGTCAGGTCTGGCGCTGTCCGGATCGCTCTCGACGTAGATCTGACGATCGTGAACACGCACCTCGCCTGCGACCGGCCTACGCACAGCACTCCCCTCATCGAGGACGGCCTCGGAGCCCCTGTCGGACAGGCCGTCACATGCCCCGCATCATGCCGCAGGCCACTGACACACAGCGGACGACGCCGCGAGGCCGACGGTGGCTTCGGTGATGCGGCCACTGGCGCAAGAGGGTGTCGACACGATGTGCCGTTTGCGGCCCGGCACCGCGGCATCACCCTCGTCTGGGCCGACGGCGGCTACACCGGCTCCCTCGTCGGCTGGTGCCGGGACAAGCTCGCTCTGACCCTGGAGATCGTCAAGCGCACCGACAACATGACAGGGTTCGTGGTGCTGCCGAGACGCTGGGGGGCAGAGCGCACGTTCGCATGGTTGATGAACTCCCGCCGCCTGGCCCGGGACTACGAGACCCTGCCCGCCACCAGCGAGGCGGTGATCCGGTGGTCGATGGTCACGCGGATGAGCCGGCGTCTGGCACGGCCACGGGCGGCCGGCCGGCACTGAATGCCCCCGACGTCTCCAGCAGGAGCCAGCCGCGCTCCGCCAGACGCCGGGCTTTCGACCGCACCCCCAGAGGATCAGCCCATCTCACCGCGAGGCCGCAGGCAGACCGGCAAACGCGAGATCCGAGAGAGCGTCTACGCCGTCACCAGCCTCGATACCCACCGGCCCCGCCGACCTCGCCGCAGCAATGCGCGGGCACTCGACAGTGGTGCCTATTCCTGGGCCTGCCTCGGATCGATCGGAATCTCTCGTGCCGTGTTCTCGGCGCGCTCCTCGGCGCTCAACTGCTGCGCCACGGTCCCGCAGCAGCGGTCGTACTGGTTCTGCCAGTTGGCCATGAACATGTCGTAGCTGGACCGGCCGCTGAGCTTCAGGTCCGACTCGTCGTTGTGCCAGACGCCGTTGCTTGTCCAGTTCGAGGAACCGACGAACACGAGCCTGGAGTCGGTGGCACCCGCGTAACTGCCACTGACCATCATGTACTTGTCGTGCGTGTAGTGCAGAGCGTTGCCGTTCGCGTCGGTGCCGTGGCTGGTGTCGTGGACGTCGATATTCGGCCGGTTCCTCAGGTAGTTCTGCACGCTGTCATCGACCTGGCCGGCGGTGATGAGAATGTGGATCTTGACGCCGGTTTGTGCCAGACTCACCAGCTTCTTCGGCAGCTCCAGATAGTTCGGGTCGCCCGGCTGCCCGTGAGAGGTCCACTGGAACATGGCGATGTTGATCGTGGCCGGCGCCTTGATGTTGCTCAGGAAGTCGACCCAGGTGTCACTTCTGGTGCGTGCCTTGGGCCACTGGTAGGAGGGCGGGGTCAGTTTCCTGGCGGCCGTGGCGCTGGTGGAGTTGTAGTAGTCGGGTGCCAGCGGGCCCGGGCCATTGAGCGCCCCCTTGGCCATGGCGGTGAAGTAGCTGACGTAGGAGTTGTACAGGGCGACGTTGCCCTTGACGGTGGCGCTGCTGTTCCACGCGGTGCTGGCCTGGGCGGAGGTGGGGTTGGCGCTGCTGACGGTCACTGTCCTGTTCGCGTCGCTCCCGCCGCTGAGCATGTAGTACTTCGCGTGCAGGGCGGAGCCGGCGTAGTGGGTCAGGCAGCCGCCCGGGCACAGCGCGGCGAAGCTGGAGGCTCGCGGGTCGTTGCCCAACTCGGTGACCATCGACTGCCAGAGTGTATTGCTGCTGTGAGCGTCCATCAGAGCCTTGACCGTGACGCCGCGCTGGTGCGCGGCTATCAGGGCGTTGGCGAAGTCCGGGCCTGGCTGTGCGTTGCTGATCGAGTACATGGCGACGCGTATGGTCTGCCCGCAGCTGGCGCTGTTGATCGATTCGATGATCGGGCCCATGATCTTCATCTGGGCGGCGGGATCCTCCGGGTCGTTGAAGCGCGGTCCCGGGTCGGAGGTGAACGTCCGAGACTCGCAACTGAGCGGGGGTTTGGCCTTCTTGACCGCGGCGTGTGCCGTTGTCGGCGACAGCACAGTGACGACCAGCGCGATGATCAAAGTGAACGTTCGCTTCATGGGCGGCCTTTCACTGGGCTGTGGTGATGAAGAGTCGGGCTGCCGCAAGAGGCCCGTGTGCGTGCCGAAAACCCTGTCACCTTATGCGACCTGCGTGTATTTGTGGATGGGGCTGCCGAGGGCGGTCGCGCCGGATGCCTCGCGATTGGTCATCGGCGGCGGGTGGGTCGGGCGTGCCCACACCGTCGGGGCTTCGTTGTCCGAGTGATCGGTGCAGCCGGCGTTTGTAATCTCCAGTAACGACAGGGAACCCCGGTGCGGGAGGGCCGCAGGCAAGGCATGGGATGACCCCCTGGACCGGACAGCCGCAGCCCGCGTGACCGTGCCGGGCAGCCGTCGACGAGCCGAACCGTCATCGCGCCCAACAGCAGACCGGCGGCTGGAACACCGACCGGGGTACCGGCGCCGGGGCCGGGGCTGAATGTCGATGCCGTGACCGACCAGGGTCGGGGCTCAGCGCACCGGGAAGCCGAAGGAGTAGCCCTGCTCCTTGAGGTGGGGCAGGATCCGGCGCAGGGCCTCGACGGTCTGGGTGCGGTCGCCGCCCGCGTCGTGGAAGAGGAGCGTCGGACCGTTGGGCAGCTCCCGCTCGACGGTGGCGACGATGGCGTCCGTGCCCGGCCGCTCGAAATCCTTGGAGTCCACGTTCCAGCCCAGCGGGCGCATGCCCCGGGAGGCGGCCAGCTTGCGGCTGTAGGGGGTGAACGCCCCGCCGGGCGCCCGGTAGTACATCGGCCGTACACCCCCGGACGCCTCGGTGATCATGCGTTCGGCGTCGAGTATCTGTTGCGACTGGTACGCCTGGGACTTGGCGTCCATGGTCGTGTCGTGCGACACCGAGTGGTCGCACAGCCGGTGCCCGGCGACGACCACCTTCTTCACGAGGTCCGGATGGGCCTGCGCCTGCGTCCCCACCATGCAGAACGTGGCTTTCACCCCGTACTCCCGCAGCACGTCGAGCACCTGAGGGGTCCACACGGGGTCCGGACCGTCGTCGATGGTGATGTTGACGCCGCGTACGCCCTTGTCCGAGGCGTGCGCGATGGTCACCGCCACCGGCTTGACGTCGCTGCCCGGCCTGGCCGACGCGGCCGCCTGAGGCGACGAGCCGCCCACGGCCCCGGCCTGCGCGGTCCACACCGAGGCACCGACGGCCAGCACTGTCACCCCGAGCGCCGCCCCGACCACCTTGCCGTACCAGCCCCGCCCGCCACCGTGCCGTGCCATGTCCGCCCCGCTCTCCCGCAGTTCCTCGCCGATCCCTGGTCGTCTTACGACCACCTGGCAGGACGAGAGGCAGCAGCCATGGGATGCGTTCGTTACCGATCACGGACAATTCCGAGGGAGTTCACGGACAAAAGAGAGACCCGCCGCGCGGATCCTGCGCAACCTCGGCTTCACGTCGGACGAACTGCGCGAGACGATCGAGATCGAGATCACCCAACGGTCCGCCGTGCGCGCCAAGAAGTAGCCCAGCCGCACTGAATTCGACCTTGACGCCGGGAACCCCGCCCCGTAGAAAGCCGACCGCGCCGCCAGAGAACGGCCGTACCGCCGCACTCCGAGGACACGGAACGAGAACTCTCCGCGAGCGGCCCGTTTTTCGTCCCGTCGGGGGTACCCGGGCGCCGAACCCCACTGGAGACGGCGTCAGGAGTGCCATGCGTGTCAAGGTCGGATACTTCAAGACCAGGTCACTCAGGAGACGTCTGCGCCGCTGCGCCCGTGAGGTGTTCGGCTGGGAGCGTCTGCGTCCGTCCCAACTCGATGCCATGACAGCCGTGATGGCGGGGCGCGACACCATCGTGGTGATGCCGACGGGTGCCGGGAAGTCCGCCGTGTACCAGGTGCCGGGGGTGCTGTTGGAGGGGCCGACCGTCGTGGTGTCGCCCCTGATAGCGCTCCAGCGGGACCAGGTCGCCCATCTCGCCCGTATCGAGGGATCCGGCGCCTCGGCCGTCAACTCCGCGCAGCGCGCACGGGACAACGAAGCCGTGTGGGAGCGCGTACGCGAAGGCAGCCTGGATTTTCTGTTCGTCTCTCCCGAGCAGCTCGCCAAGGACGAGGTGGTGGAGCAGATCGCCGCGGCCGCTCCCGCGCTGATGGTGGTCGACGAGGCGCACTGCGTGTCCTCCTGGGGGTACGACTTCCGGCCCGACTATCTGTCCCTGTGCCATGTGCGCGAACGCATCGGCCGGCCTCCACTCCTCGCCCTCACCGCCAGCGCGGCTGCCCCGGTGCGGGCGGACATCGTGGAGCGGCTCGGCATGCACGAGGCGCACGAGGTGGTCGCGGGGTTCGACCGCCGCAACATCACGCTGGAGGTCGTGCGGCATCGGGAGAACGCGGGGAAGCGCCGGTGGGTGGTGGAGCGGGCCGCGGCCGAGGCCAAACCGGGCATCGTCTACGCGGGAACGCGGCGGGAGGCCGAAGAGTACGCGCAGGAACTGTCGGCGCTCGGATTCGACAGCGCCGCGTACCACGCGGGTCTGTCGGCGACCGAGCGCTCCCGGACGCACGACCGCTTCCGGGACGGCGAACTCGACGTGGTCGTCGCCACCTCCGCGTTCGGGATGGGCATCGACAAGCCGAACATCCGCTTCGTGCTGCACGCATCGGTGCCGGGTTCCCTCGACACCTACTACCAGGAGATCGGCCGGGCGGGCCGCGACGGACGACCGTCGACGGCGATCCTCGCGTACCGGCCCGAGGATCTCGGCGTGCAGCGGTTCCGGACAGGCGCCCACCCCGACCCGGAGGCGCTGGGCGGGCTGATCGACGCGGTGCGCGAGCACCAGGGACCCGTCACGGCGACCGGTCTGCGCGAACGCACCGGGCTGTCCCAGACACCGCTGACGTCGATGCTGCACCTGCTGGAGGAGGCCGGAGCCGTGACGACGGCCAAGCGCGGCGGCGTTCGGGCCGTGCCCGGGGCGCGGCGGGACACCTGCGTCCGCGAGGCGATGCGGATCGCTTCCGCCCGTGTCGACCTCGAGCGTTCCCGGGTGGAGATGATGCGGGCGTACGCGGAGACGAACGGCTGTCGCCGGCGCCACATGCTCGGGTACTTCGGGGAGAGTCTGGCCGAAGGCGACTGCGCGGGCTGCGACATGTGCACCCGTACCCAGGAGTTGAAGGAGGCTCCCGTCCGGACGGGAGACGTCCTCTCCGGTACGGGCCCCGACCCGCTGGAACCCGTGGCGGCCGACGGCGCCGGCGCCTTCCCGCCCGGGATGCGAGTGGGGCACAGCACGTGGGGCGAGGGCGAGGTGATGAGCGAAGAGGGAAACAGGATCACGGTCCTGTTCGAGAGCGTGGGCTATCGCACGCTGTCCCTGCCCGCCGTCCAGGCGCGAGGCCTGCTGACTCCGGTGCCGTCCGCCCCGACGAGGGGCTGACACCGCCTCGCCGTCCTCGGCACGCGTGGTGTGGCGGAGCCTCCTGGCGCGCATCAAGGGGTGCCGTGCGCATCACCCGGGGGATGC
>NZ_JBHWVI010000329.1:0-6945 GCF_042737005.1 Streptomyces sp. NPDC060027 | reverse complement strand
GCGGGGATCGCGGTTGCTCGACCGGAGACCACCTCACTATCGATGTCCTGCGGTACCCGGGCTCAGCCATCCCGCCCGGGCGATCCTGATGGCGCCTCGCTCCTCCGTTCTTTCCCTCTGGGATCAATCAACTGCTGGTACTGCTCTACTACGTACTTCTGGTGATGCAAACCGCTCAGCGGCCTCTCCCAGCGCCACTCTCCGGCAGCCAGCCCCGTCGCCCGTCCTGCGTCTGCTCTGGCTTGGAACCCCACTGCCGAACCTCCCGGTACGCGCGCCCGCAGCCGACGCCATTTACCGAGGTACCACTCACAAACTTCACTGCTGGATACCGCGAACTGCAACTACAGGTACTGCCACTGCATCAACTGCGGTCCTGCTCGCGGCGGCCCCTGATCACCGCGGGCCACCCGGTCCGGTCGTCAGCCCCGTCGCCGTCCTGCAACAACCCTGGCTTCGCGACTCCACCACCGCACCGTCCTACCAACTGCAACTGCCTGTACTACTGCCTGGCAGTTCGTGTCTGCCGGGCCCTGCTGTCTCTCTGACTACGAGAGAAACCATAACCACGCGATCTCCCAATGTCTACTCCAGCCAGAACAGATTTTTTGCAAGCACTGGGGTCAGTAGACGGCCAGGGAGATGGCAAGGTAGTGCGCGGAGAAGGCTGCCACGGTCAGGGCGTGGAGCACCTCGTGGAAGGCGAGGGGTCGGGACGCTTAGGCCACGCTCAGGCGGCCCGGGGTGACCGATCGCCCCCACCCGGCAGGCGCCAGGCGCGGTGCTGGACCTGTGCACGGGCAGCAGCCCGTTGCCGGACGGGCTGGAGTTCACGTGAGCTGGGCTGCCTTCGCGTCCCAGTCGATGTGGTGGTCGAACTGCCAGGCCATCTTCTCCGGGTTGATCAGCTTCATGGCCGTCGGCATCACGAGGTCGCGCAGGGCGCGGCCGACCGGGCCCGCAGTCTTGTTGCTGTTCGTGCGGGCGCCGAGCTTGATGATTCGTTCGACGCGGGGTCGGCGTAGTTGTTCGTACGCCGCGAAAGCCTGGTCGTAGGGCAGGTCCCGCAGGCAGCGCGCAAGTTCGACGGCGCTTTCGGCGGCGATGGAGGCGCCCTGTCCGGAGCTGGACGAGGCGGCGTGGGCCGCGTCGCCGATCAGGGTCATGCGGCAGTGGGTCCAGTTCGCGACCCTTGGCATGTTCTCCATCGGGCCGGGGCGCTCGTGGCGGTGCACCGTGAATTGACGGGCGGCGCGACCTGCCGCCACGGCGGGTGCGGTGCTCAGCCACGGGGCGCTGCCGGTCAGTCTTGAGGTTCCTGAATGCGGAGCCGCCCGGCGAGCAGCCGCTGCGCGGAGCTGAGGACGCGAGCCGTGGCAGCGGTGCTGCGGAGCGCCGCGCGGGCCGCGTTGGCGCCGCATGCGCCATGAACGCCTCCGCCGGGGTGTGCGGATGCAGATGCCAGGTAGAGGCCCCGGACCGGTGTTTCCGGGCGTCCGGTGCCCGGCACCGGACGGAAGATCAGTTGTTGGTGAAGACTCGCCGTGCCGCCGTTGATCGCACCGCCGTGCAGATTGGCGTCGAGGGACTGAAGCGTCGTGGGCGCCAGGACCCGGCGGGCCAGGATCCGGGTGCGGAAGCCGGGTGCGTAGCGCTCCACCTGGCGCTCTACGCGGTCGGCCATGGCTTGTTGTTCCCGCTCGTCCCATGTTCCGGTGATGCCGTCCTGGCCCGCGTCGCCGGCGATGGTCTGGGGGACGTGGATATAGGCCCAGGCGGACTCGGTTCCCTGCGGGGAGCGCGAGGGGTCTGCGGTCGTCATCTGTCCGAGCAGCGTGAAGGGGTGGTCGGGCACCTGGCCGATGGCGAGCTGGGCCGCGAAGCGGGTGAGGTCGTCGACACTGTCCGACAGGTGCACGGTTCCCGCGCCGGCGGCGGCTCTCGCGGTCCAGGGGATCCTGCCGCCCAGCGCCCAGTCGATTTTGAAGGTGGCGAAGTCCCACTGGAAGCGCTGCATGCTGTCGAGGAGGTGGCGCGGCAGGTGCTCCTCGTCCACCAGCTCGCCGTAGAGGTGGGGTGCGCAGACGTCGGCCAGCACACAGCGGCGCACCGGGACCGCTTCCCCGCTCGCGGTTCGCACCCCCACGGCGCGACCGCCTCTCACGACGACCTCGCGGACGGGCTGACCGCAGCGAACGGTGCCGCCGCGGTGTTCGAGGCGTCGTACGAGCGCACGTGACAGGCCTCCCGCGCCTCCTGCGGGTACCGGGAAGCCGTAGTGCTGGCCGAGCATGCACAGCAGCCAGCCGAAGCCGCCGCTGCCGGCGGTCTCCGGAGCCAGGTCCGCGTGCAACGCGTTCCCGGCCAGCAGCAGCCGTGCGCCGTCACCGTGGAATTCCTCTTCCCCGAGGCGTCGTGCGGGCAGCACGAGAGACCGGGCGACGGGCAGCCCGACCGGCCCGCGCAGGCGCAGCGCCAGGCGGGCGCCCGCTCTGATCGGCGGAAAGGGCGTGAACAGCGCGTCCAGGAGGTCTGGGCCGATCCGGTCCCACGTGCTGCACATCCGCGACCAAGCGGCTCCGTCCCCGGCGGCGAAGGCGTCCAGCCCTCGCGCGGTCTGTTCCTTCGACCGCTCGAGGACGGCGCAGCGTCCGTCGGAGAGGGGATGGGCGAGCACGGACGGTGCGTGGGCCCAGCGCAGGCCCTGGGCCTCCAGTTCCAGGCCGCGGATGACCGGCGACGCTGCGGCCAGCGGATAGAAGGCGCTGAACAGGTCGCTCACGTAGTCGCTGTGCACTTCGCGGTCGCTGCGGACAGCGCCTCCGGGTTCGCTCTGTGCTTCGAGGATCTCGACGCTCCACCCCGCGTCGGCCAGGAGGTTCGCGGCCACCAGGCCGTTCGGGCCCGCTCCGATGACCACGGCGTCCGGCATGCTCAGCTCCTCGCGCCCGGCAGGTGGGCGTCCTTCAGCGCCCGTGCGTCGGCGGAGGCGGCCGGGGACGTCATGCGTTCCACGACTTCCGCGAGGCGGGTGAGCATGCTGCGGTGCCGCAGCTGGATGAGGACATCGAGCGGCGCCGCGTGCAGGGCACCCCCCAGCCCGCGCAGCGGATGCTCGTCCACGATGACCAACGTGTGGCCGCCCCAGGGCCGCACCTCTATGGCGATACGGGCCGTGCCCAGGCGGCCGGTGTGAGCTTCGAGTTCCAGCCAGCGATGCGGCTCGAACCGCCTCACCGTGGTGCGTCCTTCGTAGGACCAGGGGCCCAGGCTCACCGAGTACTCAAGTGACGCATCGACCTGCGGCCACCGGTCATCGAGCGGCCGCGATGCAGATGTGCCCACCACCCACTCGCCGTAGAGCCCGGGGTTCTCCAGCACGGCCCACACCGCTTCGGGCGGCCGCTCGATGACGTGGTGCCGGATCGCCATGACAAAAACCTCATATCATCCGAAATGGACCCATACGACCCAGTACCCCATACCTTCAGCACCATGCGACGGATACAGCACCGAACGCCCGGCGCCGGGTCACCGGGTCACCGGGGAAGATTCCTTCGCGCTCCCCGGACTTCGGCGGGCCGGGCATCCTGCTCACAGCCGCCGCCGGCGCTCGCGGCGATCACCGCGCAGCGCCGGGAACGGCAGCCCGGCGGCGCACCCGGCGAACGCGCGAGATCAGCGGTGGGGGTGACCCTGCTCGGGGTCGTCTTCGGGGGTGCTCCATCCATCGCCGCGGCGTGCGGGGTCAGCCACCTCCTGGCGCACCTGTGCGGCCCTGGGCGCGGGGGTGGACACCTCGCGTCGGGCGGAGCGCCGGCTGCCGACGACGAACGCCGCGACCAGGACGGCGACCACGGCAACACCCGCCACCACCAACCACAGGGCACCGGCGGAGGAAACGGCCAATACGGTGTGTGCTTCGTCGATCATGGATGCCGTGTACCCCCAATCGACACAAAACACCCTATCGGCTGCCGGTAATCCGGTGGCGTCTTCGCGGACGAGCCTCATAGGTTGTGCGTTCGTGGCTGATGACCCGGTGGTGCGCCCGAATCCACCCGCCCTCGGACGGGTGTTCAACGAGGTGCCGGAACTCTACGACCGGGTCCGGCCGGGCTATCCCGACGAGCTGTTCGCGGACCTTGCCGCCGTCACCGGCATGGACGAAAGGTCGTCGGTGCTGGAGGTGGGCTGCGGTACCGGTCAGGCGACTCGCTCACTGGCAGCGCTCGGATGCCCGGTGACCGCCATCGAGCCGGGCGCGGACATGGCCGCACTCGCCCAGCGGCGGATCGCCGCCTTCCGCAACGTCGGAGTCGAGACGTCGACGTTCGAGGAGTGGGACGACCGCGGCCGACGTTTCGATGTCCTCGTGGCCGCGTCGTCGTGGCACTGGGTCGACCCGTCGATCGGCTGGCAGCGGGCGCACGACGTGCTCCGCCCCGGAGGCTGGACGGCGCTGCTCGGCAACGTCGTCGTCCGCAGGCAGGGAGAGCCGGAGGTGTACGCCGAGACCGCCGATCTCCACGAGCGGTTCTGCCCCGGGAACCCCGACTGGGGTCATCCGCCGCTGGAGGACGACGTGCGCACCACCGACCACGGTTGGGGCCTGGTCGACGATCCCGGAGCACTGTTCGGCCCGACGATCGTGCGCTGGTACCCAGCCGTTCAGTGGTTCGACGGGGACGGCTTCGCCGACCTCCTTCGCTCGACGTCGCTGTATCGCAGGCTCGCCCGCGACGTCCGCGAGCCCCTGCTCGACGCCATCGCCGAGCGCATCCGCACACGGATGGGCGACCGGGTGTCACGCCGCTATCTGAGCGTCCTGCGTGCCGGACAGCGCGCCGGGTGAGGCCGGGGACCGAACTCTGAACTACCGGCCGCAGCAGCCCAGTCAGCAGTTGGAGAGGGTCTGTCGTCTCTCTCGTGCCGAGGCGGACCGTCGTCGCGGATCTCGGCGAGTCGTGCCCGCCGGGGGCCGGACCGCGTCGAAGGAGTGGCGGCCCGACGGCACCTCCGCCGCCCCGCGTGTGAGGCGGATCACGGGAACCCGGTGTGCGCGGATCGGCAGCTAATGAAGGTGAGCACTGACATGCGTACCCGGATACGGGCCGGGGATCCGAGCGCGTTCGCCGAGCTGTACGACAGCTACGCACGCGCCGTCTACAACCACGCCTTCCGCCTCACCGCCGACTGGTCCGCGGCGGAGGACGTGATGGCCGAGACCTTCATGGAGGCGTGGCGGCTGCGCGACCGGGTCGACGCCGAGGGCGGCAGCCTGCGGCCGTGGCTGCTGGGCGTGGCGATCAACGTCGCCCGTGGCCACCATCGCAGCAACCGGCGCTACCGGGCCGCGGCGAACGCCGCCGCGGAGGCCGAGACGGCGCTGCCCGACCACGCCGACGAGGTGGCGGGCCGGCTCGACGACCGACGGCGTATCGCCGCCGCGCTGCGCGCGCTCGCCGCACTGCGCAGACCCGAGCGCGAGGTCCTGACGCTGTGCCTCTGGGAGGGGCTGGAGTACACGGCCGCGGCCGAGGCGCTCGGCATCGCCGTCGGAACGGTGCGCTCACGCCTCTCCCGCGCACGCGCCAGGCTGCGCAAACTCACCGAGGCCGAACTCGGCGGCCGACCCGCCGCCCGGGCGGCGCCGGTCCCGTCCACGGACCACCGCGCCGAAGAACGCGCGGGAGAACCCGTACGAGGAAATCGGGAACTCGGCCGGCCGGATCGACAGACAAGAGGAGAACACATCCACTCGATCCGGCCCGTATCGGAAGGAAATCGATGAAAGCGACCCAGTCCCGGCAGAGTCCGGCCGAGTGGGAGGAGAGCGCGCCTCTCCTCCCGCAGACTGCGCGCGATCTCCCGGCGGGCCGTCACCAGTTCCACAAGGAGCGCTTGATGGCCCACATCCAGCAGGACACCCAGCGGGACACGAGCACCACGAAGGCCGCCCCCGCCCAGCCGAAGCCCCGAGGGCTCCGCCTGCTGCGCCCGGCGTTCGTGCTGCCCGCGATGGCCCTGGCCGGCGCGGTCGTCGCCGGGACGCTGCTGATCGACAGCGGCGTGCACAGCGGTGGTCTCGCCACCGGACCCGCGGTGACCGTCCCCGTCGGCGCCACCACCACCAAGGGCCTGCCGCAGCTGCTCGACCAGGCCTCGCTGGCGGCGGCCGAGGAGACCCACCCCACGGTCGAGCCCGGTCAGTACGTCTACATCGAGTCCCAGACGTCCGGCACCTTCGTGAAGACGGTCGGCGACGAGAGCAGCCTCGCCAGCTACGCGCTGCACCGGCGACAGGTCTGGCAGTCCGCCGACGGCACCAAGGGCTGGCTGATCGACGCCGCCGTCAACGACAGCTCCGAGGGCGAGACGCTGAGCCTGCCCGACGAGCGGGGCAACACCCCCGAGGCCGGCCTGAACCACCCGTCGTACGACTTCCTGGCCCGGCAGACCACCGACCCCGACGAGCTGCTGAAGCTGATCTACAAGGAGACCGCGGGGCGGGGCAACACCCCCGACCAGGAGGCGTTCACCACGATCGGTGACCTGCTCGTCGAGAGCTACCCGCCCGCGGAGCTCTACTCGGCCCTGTTCAAGGCCGCCGCGAAGATCCCGGGCGTGGTCGTGGTGAACGACGCCAAGGACGGGCTCGGCCGCTCGGGCGTCGCGGTGGCACGGCTGGACGAGACCAGCGGCGCACGCGAGGAGTGGATCTTCGACAAGAAGACCCACGTCTTCCTCGGCGAGCGGACCGTGCAGGTCAAGTCGGTCACCCAGGACGGGGTCGTCATCAAGCCCGGCACCGTCCGCGGCATCAGCGCCATCACCGAGCGCGCGATCGTCGACGGCATGAAGCAGACGCCCGAGCAGAAGGGCTGAGGTCCCGCCAGGCTGACGCCCGCCGCCCACCGGCCCCGTGGCCGCCGTCCCAGGACC
>NZ_JBHWVI010000328.1:0-6960 GCF_042737005.1 Streptomyces sp. NPDC060027 | reverse complement strand
GCCCTGACGGCGAATCCCAACCCGCTGCCCTGCTCCGCAGGAGTCCGCTTCCTCCCCGGCCTGAAGGCCGGGGTATCCACGGAGGAGTTCGATGACGCGAATAACAATTGCGTCACTGCGTAGGTAGGAGGAGCCGCGCAGGCTTGAGTGGATTGTGACGTCCTCATCGGCCCGCGCGGCCCTGTCCCATCCTGCCTTCTGCGGCCTTGATCGTGCGCATCTCGGCGATTTGATCGAGGAGTTGGCTGGTCCGTGGACGGCGCAGTGCGAGTCCGCGCTCCGGAAACGACGCAGCGGCGACCCAGCGGGCGGCTGGTGCCGGACCCGATCACCGGCTGGTCTTCGTCGATCGGGTGCTGGTCACCCTGGTCTACCTGCGGCTGCACCTGCCGCACGCGGCGCTGGCTGCGCTGTATGGGATGAGTAGGCCCACCGTCACCCGGCGTCCGACGAACCTCTTCTTCCCGGAAGCCCGGGTAATGGGAGCCGAACCCGCGTATGCCTTCAGTCCCCGGGCGTCGGCGAAACGGCTGCGGTCGTCTCCGGTCTCGGCAAGCACCTGAGCGGCAAGCTGTACTCCCAGGCCGGGGAAACTGAGGAGAATCTCAGCGTCCGGGTGCCGGCGAAAATGCTCCTCCACCGCCGTCGCCAGATCCTCAGCGGCCAGACAGGCCGCGTCCAACTGACACAAGAGTGCGCGAAGTTGATGCCCCAAGGCGTCCTCGACAGCTTGCGGCTGATGGGCGTAGTCGCTGCGGAAGACCGTCCGCAGGCGGTCGACCTCGGAGTCGATGCCGCGAGTGCGGCCGGGGCGTTTTGAACGCGGTCCGCAACTGGGCCGGGGTCAGTCTCGCGGCCCTGGCTGGGGCCGGTGCTGCGGTCAGCACCGCGCGGGCCTCGGGCCGGGCCAGACGTACCGGTCCGGATGAGATCAATGAAAAGGCGCGGGCGGCACTTGACGTGGTCGAGGAGCACGGAGGGCGCACTGCCATCACCCTCAACTACTGGTCTGGCTCGGACTGCTACGACATGCCTTGGGAGGCGACGGAGTCGTACGCCCGGCACATGCCGCATCGACTCCGAAGTCGTACCGACATCGTGCTGCTGAGCGTGTACGAGACTGCTTGCGAGCCGGCTCAGCACCCTTCTGCCCGTCAGATCGGTTGGATAATGCCCGGCGACTACCTTCTGAAGGATGTCGTGACGCTCCAGGAGTGGGAGCGGTGGCCGGAAACCGACAGCGGACGCTGAGGCTCAACCGCCGATCGCGGACATCGGGCGGTCGGGCTGCAGGAAGGACGGGTCGTCAAGATCTGAGCCGGCCTTCTTACCCCACATCGCCAGCCGCCAGATGCGGGCGATGTCCTCGTCGGGGGCGTCCGAGCGCAGCGCAGCGCGCAGATCCGTCTCCTCGCGGGCGAACAGGCACGTACGCACCTGGCCGTCGGCCGTGAGGCGCGTGCGGTCGCAGGCACTACAGAAGGGGCGGGTGACGGACGCGATCACGCCGACGCGGCGCGGGCCGCCGTCCACGATCCAGCGCTCCGCGGGGGCCGAGCCGCGTTCGTCGTCACTTTCGGCGGTGAGCGTGAAGCGGGTCCGCAGGGAGGTAAGGATGTCGCCCGCGGTGATCATGCCGTCGCGCTTCCAGCCGTGCTGAGCGTCGAGCGGCATCTGCTCGATGAAGCGCAGCTCGTATTCGTGCTCCACGGCCCAGGCGAGGAGCTCGGGCGCCTCGTCGTCATTGAGACCGGGCATCAGGACGGTATTGACCTTGACCGGGGTCAGGCCCGCGTCACGGGCGGCTTCGAGGCCTGCGAGCACATCGTGGTGCCGGTCGCGCCGGGTCAACGTCTTGAAGACGTCGGGCCGCAGGGTGTCCAGCGAGACATTGACGCGGTCGAGACCCGCCGCCTTGAGCGCAGACGCTGTGTGCTTGAGTCCGATGCCGTTGGTGGTCAGCGACATCTTGGGGCGGGGCTCGAGGGCGGCGCAGCGCTCGATCAGGCCGACCAGGCCGGGACGCAGCAGCGGCTCGCCGCCGGTGAAGCGGACCTCGGTGATGCCGAGGGTGGTCACGGCGATGCGGATCAGCCGGACGATCTCGTCGTCGCTGAGCAGATCAGGCTTCGCGAGCCATCGCAGGCCCTCTTCGGGCATACAGTACGTACACCGCAGATTGCATCGGTCGGTGAGCGAAACCCGCAGGTCAGTAGCCACACGGCCATAGGTGTCGATGAGCATTGGTGGGCCCTCCCCCGCCGGAACGGATCTGACTGGATTCCGCTGTGCGGATCTCTGCCATCGCCAGCCTGCTTTCACACGAGCAGACCGCCACCCGCGGAGCCAGTCCGCCAGGGGGACACCGAGCCGAACCGCACCTTCCAGACGTGCCATCGCCAAACCGTGCACGAGCGTGAGATCACGCCGCAAGAAGCGGCGTCCAAGGCAAACAGTTGCATCCACCCGACGAGCACCACATCAGGTAACAGGTGCTTATCCTCAATATCCCTGGTACTTGCAACGGCTACGACTTGTCCGGCCGATCATGTCTTCTCGTTCAGCAAGTACTTCACTCCCCTCCCTCATCCACGGCACGCGCCGGACCGTCGCAGAGGGCAGTGAGGGCGCACCATCCGAGTGCGGGACCTTGGGAATCGCCAGGTCCAGGTCGCCGACCAGCGTGGTGAGGGTCTTGTCGCGGTGCCCGTTGCGCAAGACCGTCCGCGAGGAGGTGTGCTCGTTCTACTACGCGCCGATGTGCACGGTGGCCTCGGCCTCGATCAGTTCTTGCAGCATCCGCTCGCCACACTGCGGACGAGCTCGATTCCGTCGGACGAACGTAGTGACTCCAGCAGGCGTATCAGGTCAGACTGAGACAGGACCATCGTGCACTCCAGCAGCTTGAACTGGCGTTTTAGCAGGGAGAGTCGCACAGTGGCCGCCCCTTGGTCAGGGAGCAGCCACCCGCATCAGGTGTGCGCCCCGGGGCAGACGCCCGCGCACTCCCATACCTTGATCGGCTACACCACGACAAGGGACGCCATCCGAGCAGCGCGCGTTGCCGATCCGGATGTCCGCAGTCAGGGTGTCCGGGTCGATCGGCGCCGGGGGCGGGGCCGCCGTGGCTACCGGTCCGCAGTCGGCACCCGCAGCAGCTTGGCGAGCCGGGGCACCTTGGTGAAGCGGCCGCTGTGGTAGGCGCCGGCGACCGCGCCGCCGCGCGAGCGGCACGGTGATCCGGACTCGGCGCCGCAGCGCGGGCACGGGTGGCGCTCGATGTCGTCCACATCGGACACGGTGCGGTTTGAGGATCCGTCATGAGCCCAGATTCTCGCAAAATGCAACTCTCAGAAGGGGGTGACTCCCGCTTTTGAGTGAGAACGAGTTTTGCGAACCGATCCGTGGTTCCCAGGGTCTTCCCGGGCCTAGCGATCTTGCTCTGGCAAAGGACCATTTATGAGAATGCCCGCCCGTGGCGGTCAGAGCACCGCTTCGGACGATCGGCAACTGCCGACTGAAAGGCTCCCCTGCCAGAGTCAGGCGGGGTCTGAGTGGCGCAGGTCAGGAGTACATGTGCTGCAGTGCTCTCATCGCGCTGTCGACGACCTCGTCGTCGGATGCCCGGGCGAGTCGGTGGGCCTGGTCGCCGCCGTTGAGGCCGAGGAGTACAGGCTTGCCGAAGGCCTTGTATCCGTTGACCCACCAGGACCACAGGTTGGGGTTCTTGGGGTCGAACCATTCGATTACGTCGACGTCTTTGTCCCAGAAGGGCTTGGGGAATTCGAGCCACAGTTTGTCGAGAAGACCGGCTCCCAGCGCTTTGATGGCCTCCTGTTTGGCGTCGGGCAGGGTCGGCTCGAAGTCGATGGTTGCGGCCTTGAGTACGCCGATCGGAACGGTGATCACCGCGCGATCGGCCTGCACGGTGTTGCCGTCCCACAGGGTCACCGTCACCCCGTCCCTGCCGTACTGAATGCCGGTGACGACGTGCCGCATACGCACCGGGATACCGCCGCGGACCTGCGCGAGGATCCGATCGTAGCCGCGCGGCAGCAGAAGATCAGGGCCCTTCAGGTCCCGGCCCTCGAGGGTGGCCATCACCGAGAGCTGACGGGGCTCGGCGGCGTATTCCAGGGGATAGTTGATGTTCAAGGCAGTGCGCAGCGCGGCGGAGGGATCGCGTGGCATCACTGAGGCGACGGTGGTTTCATTCGGGTCCTCCGCATCCTCCAACTTCGCCTCATAGCGGGCGAGCTCGCGCATCGCCTGATCGTCCTCACCGGTGACGTTGTCGTAGTCGAAGGTGTAGCTCGGGTCGCCTATTTCCTTCAGGATGCGGGTCATGACGTTGCCCGAGGAGCCGTGGATCCAGGAGGCCCCCATCTCCGCCGGCACTCCGGCGATGTGCTGGGTCCAGATCCGCCCGCCGATGCGGTCGCGCCCTTCGAGAACCGTCACCTGGTAGTCCTCGTCGACAAGCGCGCGAGCGCAGCCGAGTCCGGAGAACCCGGACCCGATGATCACGATGTGCTCGCCCTCCTCGGCCGCGTCGATGACTTGCCTGGCCGCGCGCCGTCCGCTCTCCAGGGCGCCGTGGGCTGTGGAGGGCGCTTCGGAGGACGTCGTCTCCCCGGCGAAGTACAGGCGGTCTCCCACCGGCGCGGCCAGCATTGTGCGTGCCCGCGCACCCAGGCTGCTGGGCGCGAGGTAGGAGTAGGAGCAGCGGGCGAAGGGGTCGTTGGACCAGGACGTGCGCAGGTATGCCACCGGTTCCCGGACCGCGGGGTTGCCGCGTCTTGTCGTTGTGCTCGGCTTGCAGGAAGCCACCGTCCCGGTGACGGCCATAGCGAGAGCCGAACCGAGCAGCCTGCGGCGCCCGATTTCGTTCGGTGACTTCATGCGAAAGAATCCTGTCCAGGTGAGCGGTAAGGGTCGCCTGCAAGACGGGACTATGACAGTCATGGTTGCGCAATTGTGGTTGCTTCCTGGCGGAAACGCTGACAAGCGCATCCGAGATCCGCTACAGAGAGTACTTGTCACTTCGCGGCAGCTTCGGGAGAACAGGGCCCTGGTCCCCGTGGGTTCAAGGAAACCGAAGGTCCTTCAGCCTGAACCCGCGGGTACACCGGTCTGCTTCAGGTCGGTAGATCCGTGGGTTCGGTTGGAACACGAGGATGCTGTGTAAGCCGAAGAACTTCGGTCGTGACATCGGCGTCGACCCTGCGCCTGTGTTCTGTCGCCGTATTTCGAGGACCCCGGCTCCCCTCGCTGCAGCGGCGGAATGCCAGTTCTTCGAGGGGCGGATTGCGGCCCGGGTGAGCCGGACCGGCTATTATTTCCCTTTCCGGTACAGGTGATCCGCGAGCCATATGGCACCGGCTGCTGCCGCCACCTGGCCAGCCTTAGTGTGCCGGCTCCGCTTCTTTACGCCCAAGAGGGATCGCAGGTGTGAGGACAAGGGCGCATCGGGGTGTCCTGAGCGTAGAGCGACGTACTCTGCTGCGGCGAAGTAGGCACCCCATCCAGCCCAGACGGCCGCCCACCGGACGCGCTGGTTCCAGGAGACGGCCTTGACGACTGAGCGAATGCCAAAGACGGCTTCATGCGTGGCAGCTGCCATGGCGACCTCTGAAAAATGTTAGCAAAACCCTCGGTAGCCCGGACGGCTGCGCCCCCGTACAGAAGCTTCGCTTCGAGCCTTACCCCAGCTTCGTTTGCTGGTGCATGTCCGCCATGAGTATTCGCTACCTCTGAAATACCCGGATCCCTCCACCGTAGGTGCCACGGGTGTAGCAGGACTGATTCAGTCTATTGATCGCTCGTTTGATGGTGTTGCGTCTCTTGTACCGCACGTCGTCGAAGCCGGGTGGCCGTCCCGCCGCGTGAGCCTATGCCGTAGGCGGGTGTGGCCTGGCTGTCGGTCTTTGCCGGGATCGCGTGTTGGATGGCGCGGCGTCGCAGGTACTCGCGGCACGAGCCGCTGCTGTAGCCCTTGTCGGCCGCAGGGCGAGGCGGGCCGCGCTGATGCCAGCTCACGCGGTGAACGCGCGGACGGCGTCAGGCAGTGCTCCCGGCAGGACTCGAACCTGCGGCCAGACGCTTAGAAGGCGCCCGCTCTATCCACTGAGCTACGGGAGCCGAACTACGACAACACGACCGTGCCGTCCCAAGTTGCCACGCCCGCAATGCGGACGGCGAGCCCGGCCAACCAGCGTCATGCCTGCTTGTGCCGCATCCAGACGAAGCGGGCCCTCTTCATCGTTTCCCTGGCGGGTGGGGGCCGGCTCCGCTGGCACTGGCAGCCCACAGCGGCAGACGGGAAGTTCCTGCTGTGCTTCCAGTTCCACTGAATCATGGAAGTCCACCTCCCTCCAGGAGCGATCGCTACTCATCATGAAGGTCGCGGCCCAGACGGTGGGAGCACAGGCAGGCACGGGCACCCGCTCCCACCAGCAGCGCCCATCAGCCAACCCTCTCCCGACCGCACCGCAACCAACCTCCGCCGCTCGGCGACCCGGGTTCCGCTGCCCACCCTGGTACGGGCCGCCGGACGCAGATGGACGCTCGAGAAGACCATCCAGTCCGCCAAAGGCCTGACCAGACTGGACGAACACCAGGTCAGATGCGGGACGTCCTGGCACTGCCGGGTCACCCTCGCGATGGCCGCCCACGCCTTCCTCACCCGTCGTCCGCGCCGACGAACACGTCTACCCAGGCCGGACGGGCTGATACCGCTCACCCGCAGCGGACCAGCGCCCGTTCGTCGTCCGACGCGTCCACGACATGGCCCACCGGCTCGACCAGCCAATATCCTCCACAAGCCGTCCGGACATGTAGATCGCGAACTGCAACCGGAGCACTGATGCCCGATTTTTTCTGTTTTGGGTATGGACTACTCAGGGATTCCGTGCTCCACGGGAGTGTGCTGGAAGTACCAGAAAAGCATTCCGGCCCCCT
>NZ_JBHWVI010000327.1:0-7061 GCF_042737005.1 Streptomyces sp. NPDC060027 | reverse complement strand
CAGCGTCCGGACGCCGCGTCGTCCCGGAACCCCTTTCGGAGGAAACATGGCACTGGTCACGGCAGCCGTCGTGGTGCTGGACTGCGCCGAGCCCGAGAAGCTCGCGGCCTTCTACAAGGAACTGCTCGACGCCGAGGAGACGCACGCGAGCGCGAACCGCGTCGAGATCAAGGGCACCGACGGCATGCGCATGGCCTTCCGCCGGGACGGGAACGCCACACCGCCCAGCTGGCCGCGCCCCGAGAACGCCTTCCAGGCCCACATCGACCTCCACGTGGACGACCTCGACGCGGTGGAGCTCGTGGTGATCGGCCTGGGCGGGCGGGCGCTGGAGACCAAGGACGCGTCCGGCCCGTTCGAGGAACGCGGCTACGCCGACCCGGCCGGACACTCCTTCACCCTGCGGTGCGTCCGGTCGACGGCACCCAAACAGGGCTGACCGCCCGGCCGGACTCCTCGGCTCTCTCCGCCTGTGTCACGGACGTGGTCCTCCTGGCCGACGGGGCCGGGGACCGCCGCATGCCATGCCCCCCATCACGGCACGCGGGCTGCCGGTCCGCGACGCCGATCGGCTCACCGCGCTCACGCCGCCGCCGACCGGCGGAGCAGCGCGACCGGGGTGCGGACCGGACCCCTCAGCGCGGCGTGGTGTCGTCGGCCTCGAACGGCCCACCGTGGCCCGGCACGATCAGGTCCGCGGCGTCCAGCACCCGGAGCCGGGAGGCGCGCAACACGTCACGGTCGGGGGCCACGGGGTCGTCCGCCGGGCCGTTCGCGTCCCACCACAGATCGCCGGCGAAGGCGACCACACCCGAGTCCGTACCGGCCAGCAGCGTGATGTCCTCGGGACTGTGGCCCGGAGTACGGATCAGACGCAGTGACGGCGTGAGGTCGTAACCCTCCGCGTCCCGGTTCCTCCATTGGTCGCCGAGGTACTCCACCTTGTGGTCGTGCACCCGGGCTCGCCCGAACAGGCCCACGTTCATGGTGTTGTCCGGGTGGTGGTGACTGAGCACCACGTCGGTGATGTCGTCGGGGCCGAGTCCCAACTCCGCGAGCGGGGCGAGGATTCGGTCGCGGCTCGCCACCATGCCCGGGTCGAAGATCACATGCCGGCCCGCGTCGAAGACGTAGGAGACGGTGGCGGCGACCCCCGGGCCGGTGGAGCCCGTGTAGCCGGTGGTCAGGATCGTGTACACGGCATTGCGGCCGAGCGGTGCGTCTGTCATGGCTCTGATCATTCCGCGTGGGCGGACCGTCCACGAGTGGCACAACTGCCGCTGATCGCAGGATTCGTGCCACACTGCTCGCGTGCCTCCCTTCGCCACCGTGGCCGCGTACGCCCCGCCGGGAGTCGGCATGCTCGCCGTCGGCATCGTCGCCGAGGTCTTCGGACCGCACGGCGAGGCACTGCCCGGCTTCGACCTCACCCTGTGCACCGACCGGCCGGGGCCGGTCCCCACCGACGTGGGCATACCGCTCACCGTCACACACGGCCTGGACCGGCTCGCCTCCGCGGATCTCGTGATCGCCCTGCCATGGGCCGACTTCCGCACACCACCCGCACCCGCCGTGCTCGACGCGCTGTCGGACGCACACGGGCGCGGCTCGCTGGTCGCGGCCCACTGCGTCGGCGCCTTCGCGCTCGCCGCCGCCGGCCTGCTCGACGGCCGACGGGCCACCACCCACTGGCGGTTCGCCGAACTGCTCGCCCGCCGCCACCCCGACACCACCGTCGAACCCGACGCCCTCTACATCGACGAAGGGCGCATCCTCACGGGCGCGGGAGCCGCCGCGGGCTTCGACCTGTGCCTGCACCTGCTGCGCCGCGAGCACGGAGCCGCGATGGCCAACGCCGTCGCCCGGGACGTGGTCCTGCCGTCCCATCGCGACGGCGGGCAGGCGCAGTACCTGGCCGCCCCCGCCCCCGAAGACTGCGGCGACGAACGACTGGCCGAGGTCCTCGCGTGGGCCCGCGAGAACCTCCACGAACCGCTTCCCGTCGCGGAACTGGCCCGCCGCGCGGTGATGAGCAAGCGCTCCTTCGCCCGCCGCTTCACCGCCGCGACCGGCACCACCCCCCACGCCTGGCTGCGGAGCCTGCGTCTGAGCAGCGCCGAGGAACTCCTGGAGACCACGGACCTCCCGGTGGAGGAGATCGCCCGCCGCGTCGGATACGGAAGCGCGGCCGTCCTGCGCGAACAGTTCGTACGGCGCAGGGGAGTGCCGCCCCGCTCCTACCGCCGGTCCTTCACGGCCGCGCCGTAGCGTCCGCGGCGAGCCGGTCCGGTCGGGCCGCGCCGGCGTCGCCGGCGAACACCACTGCCGCGCAACGGCGTTGCCGTAGCCTTTGGCCGACATCGCCGACCCTGCCGGCTCGCGGATCCATCCCGGGCCGCGGGTCTGCCGGCCCGATGCGAATGACCTCGCCGACCTCGCCCGCGGGTGCTTGTGGCGCCCCTCGACCGATCCGGTGCCGGGCTCGTCCCCCGCGGGACGCGCGGGGATACTTCGACGCGTTCCTTTCACACCCGGAGGGCCCATGCAGCTCCTGCCCCGCTCACTGTCGGGCTGGACCATCGCGGTCTTCGGCCTGCTCGCCGCCGCGATGGGGGCACTGGGGCTGATCGCTCCGGAAACCCTGCTCTCGCTCATGGGCTTCGCGCCGAACGGAGGCCCCGAACGCGCGGACGACGACTACACATTGGTCTTCCTCACCGCCTCGTCCATGGCGGCACTGAACATGGGCGTGTACTACGTGCTGGCCTCCCTCTCCGACTGGAAGGCCTTCTTCCGCTGGACTGTCCCCTTCCGCCTGCTGACCTGCGCGGTCTTCACGCTCGCGGTACTCGGCGGGCGTGCCCCGGACGGCTTCCTGGGTGTGGGCCTGTGGGAGGGAATGGGAGCCGTGGCCACTGGCGCGGCGCTGCGCCACGAGAAGCGGCGCGGGCTTCGCGCGTCCGACGGGACCGCACAGGACGGACGCACGGAGCGGCCCGTCCAGCCCCCGGCGATGAGCTGACCGGGCGGAGATCCACGTCGGACGAACGTGCGGGCCCCGTACGCCGCCGGGAGAAGGCTTCTTCGGCCCCGGGAGCGCGGCTCTCCCGCCGAAGAGGGACGTTCCCGCGGCGAACGCAGCGACGAGGGCGCCACGTGCCGCCGGTACGGGACGGAGAGGGCGACGGGGGCGACGGTCGGGCCGAACTCCCGCCGGAGCGACGCGGCTCGCCTTCGCCGGGTCGGGACTGCCCGCCGCGACTTGAACGCGCGCTTCCTCAGTCGCGGCCGGACTTGTCGGGGGAGGGCCACACGCCCGTGGAGCGTTCGATGGCCTTCGCGCCCGTGCGGTCCACCGCACTGCGCACGACGGCGAAGATCGCTCCCTGGAGGGCGGCGGCGAGCAGCACCTCACCCCAGCCGCGCTCCTTGTCCAGGGCGTCGGGTGCGTCCTCCTCGTGGCGTATCGCCATCCAGGCCTTCTGGAAGGCGAGTCCGGCGAGGGACCCTCCCGCCCAGCTCAGCACGAAGCCGACCGGCTTGTAGGTCAGGGACAGCTGGCGCTTCTTCTGCTTCTTGGACACCTGAGGCTCCTTCTTCGTTCTTCGAGGCCGCGGGTGTACGCCGGGCCTGCTCCGGCGGTACGAGTGCCCGATTTGTGGCGCCCGACTCCCTCGGCCGCGACGGTGTGAGGTGCGAAGGCAGGGGAAACCGACCGGAGTGAGCGCTGACGACACGCAGGAACGGTCGGACGAGAACCAGCGGACGAACGACAAGGAGGACGGGGCGGACAGCAGAACCAGGGTCACCGTGTGGGTGGCGCTGGGCGCCAACCTGCTGATCGCCGTCGCCAAGGCGGTGGGCGGCCTGTTCGCGGGATCGCCCGCGCTGCTCTCGGAGGCCGCGCACTCCGTGGCGGACAGCCTGAACGAGGTTTTCCTGCTGACCGCGCTCCGCCGCAGCCGCCGCCCCGCCGACCGCAAGCACCCGTTCGGCTACGGCAAGGAACGGTTCTTCTGGTCCCTGCTCGCGGCCGTCGGCATCTTCGTCATGGGCGGCTGCTTCTCCTTCTTCCAGGGATTCGAGGCGCTCCGGAACGGCGCAGAGGAGTCCTTCAGCGGCTATATGGCGGGGATCGCGGTGCTCGGCGTGGCCCTGCTCGCGGAAGGCGCCTCGCTGCTGAGGGCGGTCTTCCAGGTACGCGGCGACGGCGACGGCATGCGGGACCCGGCCCTGCGGACGGTCGTCGCGGAGGACGGCACCGCGGTGCTCGGCGTGACCTTCGCGATCATCGGAATGGTGCTCCACATGGTCACGGGCCAGGTCGTGTGGGAGGCCTCCGCCTCCTTCGCCATCGGGCTGCTGCTCGTGCTCGTCGCCTTCTGGCTCGGCCGCGACGCGCGCGACCAGCTCATCGGGCGGGCCGTCGACGAGGAGCAGAGCGGCCGGATCCGTGAGCTGCTGAAGGCGCAGCCCGAGATCGACAGCGTCGAGGCGCTGCTGACCATGGAGCTGGGTCTCGGCTCGACACTGGTGGCCGCCCGGATCGACCTCGTCCCGGGGCTCGACAGCGAGGAGGTCGAGGAGGTCGCCGTGCGCATCAAGCGCTCCGTGGCCCACACCTTCCCCGAGGCGGACCAGATCTTCCTCGACGTGACCGACGCCCGGACGGCGCGAGCGGCCGCCCGCCGCGGCGAGACGGGGGCGAGCGACTGGGTGCAGGTCGACGCCGCGGCAGCGGGAAACCCCGCCGCGACGGGGGAACGCGGCGGGGCCTGACGCACGGGTGCCCGACCCCCGGCGGCTCATGCACACCGATCGCGCGGGGATCCGGGAGGGATCGGTGCCCGCCGGGGAGCCGGTGCCGGTCGGCGGGGTCAGTCGGTCGAGGTGGCCGGGGTCAGTCGGCCGGGGCGGCCGGGGTCAGTCGGTCGGCTCCAGCACGAAGACGGGGATCTCCCGGTCGGTCTTCGTCTGGTAGTCGGCGTACGGGGGAAACGCGGCGACCGCGCGCTCCCACCACTGGGCCTTCTCGTCGCCGGTGATCTCCCGGGCCGTGAACTCCTTGCGCTCGGGCCCGTCCTGGAGCTCGACGCGAGGATCGGACGTGACGTTGTAGTACCAGACCGGGTGCTTGGGAGCGCCGCCCAGGGAGGCGACCACCGCGTACCGTCCGTCGTGCTCGACGCGCATCAGCGGGGTCTTGCGGATCTTGCCGCTCTTTGCGCCGCGTGTCGTGAGGATGATGACGGGCCTCCCGGTGTCCGTCAGCGTCGTGCCCTTGGTCCCACCGGAACTCTCGTACAACTCCACCTGTTCCCGCACCCACTGCGTGGGGCTGGGCTCGTACTCGCCCTCAAGTGGCATGACTTCCGTCCCATCGTCGCGTCGGAATGGCCGTGTCTCGGCATGATTCAACACCAGTACGGACGCGAACCTTCCGCACCGCTGCCCCGCGTGGCTTCGCGCGCCGGGCAGGTGCCCGGCGCGGAAGTGTGACAGCCGGCTGGTCCTCACGGCCGGGCCGCGAGCACGCGTACGGCCAGCAGCATGATCACGGCGCTCGACGCGAGCCCCGTCACCAGCCGTCCCCGGTGACCCGTCAGAGTCCGGCCGAGCAGCGCGCCACCCCCGGCGATCAGAAGCTGCCAGCTCGCGGACGCCACGAACGCGGCGAGGACGAACACCCCCTGTTCCATTGGGCGTACGGCCTCGGCCGTCCGGCTGCCGAGTACCAGGGCGGCGAAGTAGACGACCGTGGTGGGGTTCAGCAGGGTGATCCCCAGCAGCGCCAGGTAGGCACGGGCCGGGCGTGGGGGATCCTGGCCGGCGCGCACGGGGAGCCGCCGCTCGCGGTACTGGCGGACCGCGCCGATCGCACCGCGGACCGCCAGCGCGGCGAGGACCAGCACGGAGGCCCAGCGCAGCGGGAGCAGGAACGGCTGGAGCCCGGCCGCGAGCGCCGTACCGCCGAGGGCGGCGACGAGGGCGTACAGTCCGTCGGCCGTCGCGACGCCCAGCGCGGCCGAGGCGCCGATCCGCAGGGACGTACGGGCGGTGAGGGTGACGAGATAGGTCGCGACCGCTCCGACGGGCATGGCGATGCCATAGCCCGCGAGAAGCCCCGCGACGAGCGCGGCGGTCACGACCGGGGAAGCTCGGGCCTCCGCGGTCGGCCGGGCTGCTGCTGGACCCGCACCGGACGAACGGCGGCGGAGGTCGGCGGCAGGAAGGCTTCGATCGTGAACATGGGCTGATGCTCGGGCCACCGGATGTGGCCGCGCAACCGATTTTCGGGAGGGGTGTTCCGGAGGAGATCGAGCCACGCCCGCGGTGTCGGGGCTGCGGAAACGCGAGGCAACCGGAAGCGGGCCCACCGTGCTTCGGCCAGATCGTGCGAACCGCCCATCTGGCCGAACTTCGCGTGGCCGCATAGGTGCCTGAGGCATCTAATGAAGATCGGCCAGAGGGAACCGTCGCTTGCGAGGTCACTCATGACAGAAGCCCGCCAGACCCAGCCGCCCACACCCCAGCCCTCCACATCCCAGCCCTCCACATCCCAGCCCTCCGCACCTCAGCCCTCCGCATTCCAGCGCTCCACGTCTCGGCCCCCTGCATCCGAGCCCGCGGCATTCCAGCCCTCGGTGTCCGGGTCCCCCGCATCAGGGCCTCCGGAATTCCGGCCTTCGGCATCGGGGCCTCCGGAATTCCGACCGGCATTCCAACTCCCGGAATCCGGGCCCCTCGCGGTAGGGCCCCCGGGATCTCAACCCGCCACATCCCGGTTCGCCGCATCGGAAGCCCCCGCATCCCCGTCCCCGACAGCGGCGGTTTCCGCATCCCGGCCCACCGCGACCCGCCTCCCTCCACCGGTCGCCTTTCCGCAGGACCGCACGTGTCCCTACCACCCGCCCGCCGCCTACGCGCCGTTGCGCGAGGCGCGTCCGCTCACGCGGATCTCCCTGTTCGACGGGCGTGGAGTCTGGGTGGTCACCGGGCATGGCACCGCCCGCGAACTCCTCGCCGACCCGCGGCTGTCCTCGGACCGCACGCTGCCCGCG
>NZ_JBHWVI010000326.1:0-7105 GCF_042737005.1 Streptomyces sp. NPDC060027 | reverse complement strand
GGCCTGGTTTTTTTTTAAAAGACCCCGCGCAACTCCTCCCTTAAATTTTTATATTTCTGTCCATAACTGGGGCCCCCCTGCTGCCGCTGGCGGGCCCCTGTTTCACGTGAAGGACACGGAGGCAACTATCCGCCCGGGCCTCCGAAGAGGCCTCCGCTGTTGCTGCCATTGCCGTTGCCTCTACTGGTCCCGGTGGAGGCGGATTCCGTCGGTGAGGCGCTCACTCCTCCGTCGGTGGTGCCACCCGTATCGGTACCGCCGGTGTCGGTCCCACCGGTGTTCTGGCACTCGAAGTCGAACCTCCTGCAGGTCTCACTCGGCGAGGGCGACGGGGACGTCAGGGTCGCGCTGGGAGTGGGAGTCGGCGTCGGGCTCTCGGACGCGCTCTCGGTGGCCGAGGGCGTCGGCGTCGGGCTCGGGGTGTCGTTGAGGACCACACCGATGTCCTCGGGCGTCGGGAAGCGCTCCGCCTTCTCGCCCTTGAGCGCCACCTCCATGTAGTCCCGCCAGATCTGAGACGGGAACGAGGCACCGTGAATGGTCTTCTCGCCACCCGTGCCGTACATCTGAAGGAACTCGCGGTTCTTCTTGGTCTCGTCGTCGTCCAGGCGGTACATGCCGATCGACGTGGCCAGCTGCGGGGTGTATCCGACGAACCAGGCGGACTTGTTGCCGTCGGTCGTACCGGTCTTGCCGGCCACCTCACGGCCCTTCAGCTGCGCGTTGGTGCCGGTGCCCTTCTCCACCACGGTCTTCAGGACGTCGGTGACGTTGTCGGCGACCGCCGGGGTGAAGGCGTCCTGGTCCTTCGCGATCTTGTCGTGCTGGAAGACCATGCCGTTCTTGTCGGTCACCTTCTCGACCGAGTACGGGTCCCGCTGCTTACCGCTGGCCGCGAAGGTGGCGTACGCACCGGCCATACGGATCGCGCTCGGGGATGAGGTACCGAGCGAGAACGACGGGAACCTCGAACTGGCGAGGCTCGACTCCTTGATGCCCGCGCTCAGGACGGCTTCCTTGACCTTGTCCAGGCCGACGTCCATGCCCAGCTGGACATAGGCGGAGTTGACGGACTCGCGCATCGCCTCACGCAGGTCGATCTTGTAGCTGGGCGGGTTGTACGACCGCTGGCCGTCGTTCTGCTGCAGCCACTCCCTGCCCTTGTCGTCCGTCCAGTCGGTGTGGTCGTAGTCCTTGATCTTGAGCTTGTTCTTACCGCTGTAGAAACTCTTCGGAGAGACCTTCGTACGCGCGTCCTGCGGCTGGGACACCTCACCGTCGGGATCCCGAACGCCCCAGGACATGGCGGCCGCCAGCACGAAGGGCTTGAACGTCGAACCCACCTGAGCACCGGTCTGGTCGGCGTTGTTGGTGAAGTGCTTGGTCGCGTCCTCACCACCGTAGATGGCCTTGATCTGACCACTGGCCGGGTCCACGGAGGCTCCGCCGAACTGGACGTATTTGTCCGTCTTCGGTCGCAGCTTTTCCTTGATGTTGGCCTTCCGCACCTTCTTCACCGCGGCCTCGAGCGCGTTGACCTTCTTCCTGTTGAAGGTCGTGTGAATCTCGAGGCCACCCTGCCGAAGCCTGGTCTCCGAGATCCCGGTCTCGTCGCTGTGTTGAATCAGGTACGAGTTGGCCAGGTCGACGAGATAGCCGATCTGCCCGCTCAGCGCGGCGTTGGACCGCGGGCTCTTGATCTCGGGGAACTTGGTGAACTTGCTCCGAGCCGCCTGGCTCAGGCGGCCGTCCTTGACCTCTTCGTTGAGAATCCACCGCCAGCGGTCCTCGGCGCGCTTGCGGTTGGCCTGAGGCGAGGCGGCCTGGTCGATCGACTGGGCACCCGCTGGGTCGTAGTACGTGGCGCCCTTGAGCACCGCCGCCAGGAAGGCACACTGGCTCGCGTCCAGTTCCTGGGCGGGCTGGTCGAAGTAGGCATGCGCCGCGGCCTGGATCCCGTAGGCGTTGCGCCCGTAGTACGCGGAGTTCAGGTAGCCGGCCATGATTTCGTCCTTGGGCATCTTGGCCCCGACCTTGATGGAGACGAACAGCTCCCTGAGCTTGCGCGAGACCGTCTGTGACTGGTCCTCGAGCATCGCGTTCTTCACGTACTGCTGGGTGATGGTGGAGCCACCCTGCGTCTGACCGCCCTTGGCCATGTTGACGAAGGCGCGGGCGATACCCATCGGGTCGACGCCGCTGTCGGTCTCGAACGTCTTGTTCTCGGCCGACATGACAGCCCACCGCATCTCCTTGGGGATCTGCGCGTAGCTGATGATCTGGCGGTTGGTCTCACCACCCGAGGCGACCATCTGGGTGTCGTCGTCCCAGTAGTAGACGTTGTTCTGCGCTCTGGCGGTCTTGCCGACTTCCGGGATGCCCACCAAGGCGTAGGCGACGCTCGCCGCCGCGACCAGGCTGCCGCAGAAGCCGATGAACAGACCCGTCACGAGCTTCCAGGACGGCACCCAGCGCGCGGCGCCGTACTTGCCGGCGCGCGGGTAGTCGATGATGCGTTTCCGGGCAGGCTCGGGGGCGCGGCCTCGGCCGCGTCCTGGCCCGTTCGGGCCCGGGGGACCACCACGTCGGCCGCCCCCTCCTCCGGGGCCACCGTGTCCCGCGCCGTCGGCGGCTCTGCGCCGGCCTCCGCCGCTCCCTCTCTGTGTGGCCCGCCGTGCCTCGGCACGGCTACCGAACGGGCTCTCTGCACCCCCCGAGTCATAGGAATCGGAAGGAGACCCGGTGGCGCCTCGCGGTGTCTCCCGGCGGCCTGCGGACGGCCCGGGCTGTGGCTGGCCGCGCCGGGCCGCGGCACGTCCGCCGCCCTGCGGCTGCGGCGGTTTGCGACGGTGCTCGCTCATCGAACGATTACTCCTCGGGCAGGCGCACCTTTGCGCGCCTGGAAACGGCGGCTGGTTTCCGGTCCCCCCGAAGTACGGATGCGGTCGTTAGCGCATTCACCCGTACTGCACCGAAGACGTTGACGTTCTCAGGCGTCACTCGGTTCCCGGTGGTGTGCATGACGCACAGACTACGCACCGTCAAAACGTGCCTAGCACCGAAGTTCACCCCAAATCAGGCAACTTGCTTCGTATGAATCAGTGATGTGACGCCGTTCACCCTGTCCCCTCTTGTCGCAACCGCAGGGGCGTTCTATCGTGCTGATGTATCGAGTCGATACATCAGCACGACATACTGACCGTGCCGACGAGGCAGCGACAGGGAGGAGGCGACGATGAGCCGGCGTTCCGGGATTCTCGAGTTCGCTGTACTCGGCCTGCTCCGCGAGTCCCCGATGCACGGCTATGAACTGCGCAAACGACTCAATACGTCACTGGGCGTGTTCCGTGCCTTCAGCTACGGAACGCTCTACCCCTGCCTCAAGACGCTGGTCGCCAACGGCTGGTTGATCGAGGAAGCAGGATCCACGCCTGAAGACGCCCTCACGGCAACGCTCGCAGGGCGTCGCGCCAAGATCGTCTATCGATTGACGGCCGAAGGTAAGGATCACTTCGAGGAACTTCTCGCGCAGACGGGTCCCGACGCGTACGAGGACGAGCACTTCGCCGCTCGCTTCGCCTTCTTCGGGCAGACGTCGCGCGATGTACGCATGCGCGTACTGGAGGGTCGCCGCAGCCGTCTGGAGGAGCGCCTCGAGAAGATGCGCGCCTCGCTGGCGCGCACCCGGGAGCGCCTCGACGACTACACGCTTGAGCTCCAGCGCCACGGAATGGAGTCCGTGGAGCGCGAAGTGCGCTGGCTGAACGAGCTCATCGAGAGCGAGCGGGCCGGACGGGACATCAAGCAGTCCGCCTCCGAAGGCTCCGCTCAGCAGGACATCACATCTGGAGAGACGGGCGGCCTGCCCCGGCACCGGGACAGCACCCGGCCGGATCCGTCCGACGACACCGCCACGTGAGACCCATCCGGGGTTTCACCGATACACACAGGGAGCAACCGGAATGGGTTCGGTTCGCGTAGCCATCGTCGGCGTGGGCAACTGCGCCGCCTCGCTGGTTCAGGGCGTCGAGTACTACAAGGACGCCGACCCGGCGACCAAGGTGCCCGGCCTGATGCACGTCCAGTTCGGCGACTACCACGTCGGTGACGTCGAGTTCGTCGCCGCGTTCGACGTCGACGCGAAGAAGGTCGGCCTCGACCTCTCCGACGCCATCGGTGCCAGCGAGAACAACACCATCAAGATCTGCGATGTCCCGAACAAGGGCATCACGGTCCAGCGCGGTCACACCCTGGACGGTCTTGGTAAGTACTACCGCATGACCATCGAGGAGTCCGCCGAGGCCCCGGTCGACGTGGTCCAGATCCTCAAGGACAAGCAGGTCGACGTCCTCGTCTGCTACCTGCCCGTCGGTTCCGAGGAGGCGGCGAAGTTCTACGCCCAGGCCGCCATCGACGCCAAGGTCGCCTTCGTCAACGCTCTCCCGGTCTTCATCGCCGGCACCAAGGAGTGGGCGGACAAGTTCACCGAGGCGGGCGTCCCGATCGTCGGCGACGACATCAAGTCGCAGGTCGGCGCGACCATCACGCACCGTGTGATGGCGAAGCTGTTCGAGGACCGCGGTGTCCGTCTTGAGCGCACCATGCAGCTCAACGTCGGCGGCAACATGGACTTCAAGAACATGCTGGAGCGCGACCGCCTCGAGTCCAAGAAGATCTCGAAGACGCAGGCCGTCACCTCGCAGATCCCCGACCGTGAGCTGGGCGAGAAGAACGTCCACATCGGTCCCTCGGACTACGTGGCCTGGCTCGACGACCGCAAGTGGGCGTACGTCCGCCTCGAGGGCCGTGCCTTCGGCGACGTCCCGCTGAACCTGGAGTACAAGCTCGAGGTCTGGGACTCCCCGAACTCGGCGGGTGTCATCATCGACGCCGTGCGCGCCGCGAAGATCGCGAAGGACCGCGGTATCGGCGGCCCGATCCTCTCCGCGTCGAGCTACTTCATGAAGTCCCCGCCGGTCCAGTACTTCGACGACGAGGCCTTCGCCAACGTCGAGAAGTTCATCAAGGGCGAGGTCGAGCGCTAAAGCACAGCTTCGTGCTCGCTGTTGAGGGTCCCCGGGCATTGCGCCCGGGGACCCTCCTCGTATGTGAGGCTGTGCCCCATGGCCGTCGTGCGTGACCTGCGCGTCCTCCTGCGCTTCCAGGGATTCAGACGCCTGCTCGGCGTGCGGCTGCTGTCCCAGGGCGCCGACGGCGTCTATCAGGTCGCGCTGGCCACCTATGTGGTCTTCTCACCGGAGAAGCAGACCTCGGCGGCCTCGATCGCCTCCGCGATGGCGGTGCTGCTGCTCCCGTACTCCCTCATCGGTCCGTTCGCGGGTGTCCTGCTGGACCGCTGGCGGCGTCGGCAGGTTTTCCTGTACGGCAATCTGCTGCGCACGGCGCTGGCCTGCGTGACCGCGGTTCTGATCCTGAGCGATGTCCCCGACTGGCTCTTCTACGCTTCCGCGCTCTCCGTCACCGCGGTCAACCGATTCGTCCTGGCCGGGCTCTCGGCTTCACTGCCCCGTGTCGTCGACGCGGACCGTCTCGTGCTGGCCAACTCCCTTTCACCGACCGCCGGAACGCTCGCGGCGACTCTGGGCGGAGGTCTCGCGTTCGCCGTACGACTGGTCGTCGCGGACTCCGACGCGGCGGTGGTCCTCGTAGGAGCGGCGCTGTACCTCTGCGCGGCCCTCGCCTCCCTGCGCATCGCCCCGGACCTCCTCGGGCCCGAACAGGAGTTGGTCCACCCCCATCTGGCCACCGCCCTCGCCGGCACCGCGCGAGGCCTCGCGGCGGGCGTACGTCATCTCGCGGAGCGCCGACGGCGGGAGGCTGCCTGGGCTCTGATGGCCATGACGCTGATGCGCTTCTGCTACGGCGCTCTGACGGTCATGGTGCTGATGCTCTGCCGCTACGCATGGGCAGCCGGCTCGGACGACGGGCTGGCGCTCCTGGGGCTGGCCGTGGGCGTCTCCGGAGCCGGCTTCTTCGTGGCGGCCGTGGTGACGCCCTGGGCTGCCGGGCAACTGGGTTCCGGCCGCTGGATCGCCGTCTGTGCCGGAGCCGCGGCGATCCTGGAACCCGCGCTCTGCCTCCCGTTCGCCCCCGCGCCCATGCTGGTGGCCGCATTCGTGCTGGGCGTGACCACGCAGGGCGCGAAGATCGCCACGGACACGATCGTGCAGTCCTCCGTCGACGACGGCTTCCGCGGCCGAATCTTCTCCGTTTACGACGTGCTCTTCAACGTCGCTTTCGTCGGAGCGGCCGCAGTGGCCGCTCTGATACTGCCTTCTGACGGACGGTCGGTTTCCCTTGTCGTGACCGTGGCGGCGGTCTACGCGTCAATTGCGGCCGCTATGGCCAGCTTTGAACGTCAGTAAGTGTCACATGAGTGCCACAGAGCCAATCCTGACTACTGCGTTGTCACAGGGTCCCGATAGCTTATGTGGGTCTTATTCGCGTCACGCGCCTACGTTCCAGGGGGACCCCCAAGTGACAACTCCGCCGCCCCAGGGCCAGAACCCGTTCGCTCAGGGCCAGCCGCCCTACGGCCAGCCGCCCCAGGGCCAGGCCCCGTACGGCCAGCAGCCCCCGCAGGGATACCCGCAGCAGCCGACCGCCGGGTACGCCCCGGTCCCGCCGGAGCGCCCGAAGCGGGGCTTCAAGCAGTACCTGCGCATAATCGTGGCCATCGCGGGTGTCTCCATCATCGTGGGCGGCTGGCTGTTCAGCGACAGCGAGGACGCCAAGAAGCTGGCCGTCGGCGACTGCCTCTACAACAAGGGCTCCGACAACGACCCGGACGTGGTGCAGGTCGACTGCACGGACTCCAAGGCCACGCACAAGGTCCTCAAGAAGGCAGACGGCGCTTCGCTGGCCCAGCTGACGTGCCAGAGCGTCGCGGGGACGACGGCGACGCTGACGTGGAAGGAAACGGGCGACTCCTTCACCCTCTGCCTGGGAGACAACAAGTAGCCGGCAGAACCAGATGTGCGAAGGGGCGGTGTTTCACGTGAAACACCGCCCCTTCGCGTCGCCCGGCGTCGATGTTTCACGTGAAAAAAACACGCCCGGCCACCCCCCCCCCGCCATGTTAGGG
>NZ_JBHWVI010000325.1:0-7106 GCF_042737005.1 Streptomyces sp. NPDC060027 | reverse complement strand
GCCGGGGGTGGTGCCGCGGCCGCGGGCGCGGCCACGGGCGGCGCGACCCTCGCGGTGCAGGCCGCGGCGGTCGCCGTGCAGACCGGTGTCGCGGCGGCGAGCGAAGTGGCCAACTCCCTCGGCGACAACGACGGGATGAAGGGCCACAACCAATAGGCCACGAGAACACGGGAGTTCGGGGCAGCACCTCCTCGGCCCACCGCGGCACGTCCGCGGACCGGCCTCGGCATCCCGGCGGAGCGACCACCGAGGCTCCGCGGGGACGCCGCCCCGGACTCCGACCCCTGTACGTATCCAGCGCTTCGAGCCGGAAGAAGGAACCCCATGTCCACCGACGCCATGACGCGTCCCACGTACGGGAACTGGCGCAGGCCCCGCCGTCCCGGACTCGGTCCGCTGGGTCTGCTCGGCACCGTCGTCGCCTTCGGCGGACTGCTGGTGGCGCTGCTGGCGTCGCTGGTCTCGCTGGCCGCCGCGATCGTCGTCCTGGTACCGGTCGGGCTCTTCCTCGCCCCGCTGGCGCTGCGCACGGTCGACGGCCGCAACGTCTACCAGGTCCTCGCGATCCGCCTCGGCTGGATGCGGCGGAAGGCCAACGGCTCGCACACCTACGTCTCCGGGCCGCTGTCCAAGCGCCCCGGCGGCCGCTACCAGCCGCCGGGGCTGCTCGCGCGCACCCGGATGCACGAGGGCCGCGATGCCTACAACCGCTCCTTCGGCGTGCTGCACCACCCGGGCCGCGGCCTGTACACGGTGGTGCTGGCCTGTGAACCGGACGGCGGTTCGCTGGTCGACCCCGCTCAGGTCGACATCTGGGTGGCCTCCTGGGGCGACTGGCTCGCGCGGCTCTCGCACGAGCCGGGCCTGCGCGGTGCCCAGGTGGTCGTGGAGACCGCCCCCGACACCGGGACGCGGCTCGCGGCCGAGGTACTCCCGCGCATCACTCCGGACGCGCCGGCCGCCGCGCGCGCCGTGATGGAGGAGGTCGTCCAGCGCTACCCGTCGGCGTCCTCCGAGATGCACACGTACATCGCCCTCACCTACGGCCCGACGGGCGGGCCCAAGCGCGGCACGGACGACATCATCACCGACCTGTCGATGCGGCTGCCCGGGCTGCTGTCCGGGCTGGTCGCGGCGGGCGGCGGCAGTGCCTACCCGCTGGCGGCCGACCGGCTCGCCGAGATCGTCCGGGTGGCGTACGACCCCGCCGTCGCGCCCGATGTGCTCAGCGCCCGCGCCGAGCACGCCACGACCGGGCTGGAGTGGGGCGACGCGGGCCCGGCCGCGGCCGTCGAGACCGTCACCTCGTACAAGCACGACTCGGGTGTCTCGCGCACCTGGATGCTGACGCTCGCGCCGCGCGGCACGGTCCGCTCCAGTGTCCTGCGCGGGCTTCTCGAGCCGGCTCCGGGAACCCGGCGCAAGCGGGTCTCGCTGATCTACCGGCCCATCGACCCGGCGACCTCCGCCCGCATCGTCGAGTCCGACCGGCGCACCGCGCATTTCATGGCGGGCTCGCGGCGCGGTCTCGTGCAGGCGCGGGCCAGTTCGGAGATGCAGGCCGCCGAGCAGACCGCGGCCGAGGAGGCGGCGGGCGCGGGACTCGTGGAGTTCTCGCTGATGGTGACGGTCACCGTGGACGACGAGGAGCAGTTGCAGGACGCGGGCATCACCGTGCGCAACCTCCAGGCCTCGTCCCGCATCCTGATGCGCCCCGCGGACCGCATGCAGGCCTCCGCGTTCACGTGCACGCTGCCGGTCGGCCTGCTGCCGTGGGAGCACACCCTCGTTCCGTACCAGATCAGGGAGGCGCTGTGAGCAAGCAGTCGATGCCGCGGATCCCGGGGACCCCGGCCACCGCACCCCCGCGCGGCTGGTACGGCCCCGCAGGCGGCCAGGTCGGGCATGTCGACCCGCCCGCGCTGTGGCGCGCGACCACCGTGCAGGCGTGCGGGCTGTGGCCGTTCGCGGCCGGCTCCGGCGCGCCGATGACCGGGGTGCCGCTCGGGCAGCACCTGCACACCGGGGCGACGGTGTGCGGTGACCCCATCTCCTGGTTCACCCGGGCCCGTTACATCTCCAACCCGTCGCTCTTCATGCTGGGCATGCCGGGCCTCGGCAAGTCGACCCTGGTCAACCGCATGCTGATCGGGATGTCCGCGACGGGCATCACGCCCCTGGTCCTCGGCGACCTGAAGCCCGACTACGCCGACACGGTACGGGCGTTGGGCGGCCAGGTGATCTCCATCGGGCGCGGGGTCGGCGGCATCAACGTCCTCGACCCGGGCGCGATGGGCGAGGCGGCGGTCCGGATCGGGGGCGAGCGCGGCCGGATCCTCGCGGCGGAGGCGCACGGCCGGGTGCTGAACATGGTCGCGGCGCTGATCACGATCGTGCGCGGGCGTCCGATGGACGACCACGAGCAGTCGGTGCTGTCCGCCTGTCTGCACCATCTCGCGGAGCGGACGAAGCCGGGGCGGGCGCCGATCCTGCCGGATCTGCTGAAGGTGCTCGACGAGGGTCCCGACCGGGTCCGCGCGGTGACGCTGGACCGTGGGAACGAGGCCCGCTACCAGGAGGCCGTGGACCCGCTGCACCGCTCGCTGCTGGGCGTGCTCGACGGACCGCTCGGCGACACCTTCGCCACCGAGACGTCGACCCGGATCAACCCGGCCTCCCCGGCGGTCTGCGTGGACATCTCCCGGATCGGCGAGGCGGACACCCAGCTGACGGCCGCGGCGATGCTCGCGGCCTGGTCGGACGGGCTCGGCACGGTGGCCGCCGCGCACGCGCTCGCGGATGCCGGACTCGCCCCGCAGCGCTGGTTCTTCACCGTCCTCGACGAGCTGTGGCGCCCGCTCCGGGCCGCCTCCGGCATCGTGGAACGGATCGACGCGCTGACCCGGCTGAACCGTTCGCTCGGCCTCGGCGACGCGAAGATCACCCACACCCTGAAGGACGCCGAGGCCCTCGGCAGCGAGGCCGACCGCGCGAAGGCGCGCGGCTTCGTGGAGCGGGCGGGGATGGTCGTCTGCGCGGGGCTCCCGCGGTCGGAGATGCGGGAACTCGGCGAGATCGTCGGCATGTCCGAGCGCGAGATCGAACTCGTCTCGTCCTGGTCGTCCCCGCCCGGCTGGGCCAGCACCGGCGGCAACGAGGAGCCGCCCGGACGCGGACGCTTCCTGATCAAGGTGGGCGGCCGCCCCGGCATTCCGATCAAGGTCTCCATCACCGACACCGAGCGGGCCCTGCACAACACGAACACCCGCTGGTCGGAGGCGGGCAAGCCGTCGCTGTCCAAGCAGGAGGGCGGGTTGCGGTGAGAACCACCGACCTGCCGCTGTCGGGGAACCGGGACCCGGCCGTCGGAAATTTCAGCCCGTCCGGCGTTTGAGGACGAGCGCGGAGCGCGACGGGGGCCGGGGGCGCGGCCCCGGTACGGGACGGGCCGGGGCGGCGGGAGCGACAACCATCGACAGGGGGACCAGGGATGAGCGGCACGAAAAGGACGACACCGGGCAGCGGGGAGGACTTCCTCCCCTGGATCGTGCCGGGGGCGGCCTTCCTCGTAGGCATCACCTTCTTCGGCGCGTGGCTGGGCGGAACCCTGGGCGCGGCGGTGAGCGGCGCCGGCTGGCACCCGCCGCCGTTCAGTCTGTCCACCCTGTCGACGCTGGTGAAGGACGGCCCCGGCACGGTGTGGCCGACAGCCTCGCCGACCGCGCTCGCCGCGGGCACGGCGACGGTCTTCGGCACCGTCGTGGCGGCCGTCGTCGTACTCGTCGTGCTCGTACGGCGCCGGATCACCACGCCCACCGGACTGGCGGGCCGCAAGGAACTGGCCGGCCTCCTGCCCAAGGGAGCCGCGCGGCGGGCCCGCCAACTCCGCCCGGTGCTCGGCAAGCTGCCGAAGATCACCCCGGACGACACCGGGAACCTCATCGGCAACCTGGAGCCCCGCGGCCCCGAACTCCGCTCCAGCTACGAGGACGTCGAGCTCGACCTGATGGCACCCCGCGCGGGCAAGTCCACCGGCATCGCGGTGCCGCGCGTCCTGCGGGCCCGCGGCAGCGTGCTGCTGACGTCGAACAAGGCGGACGTGTACAGCGTGACGCGGGCGGAGCGTGAACGCGTGGGCCGGGTCTGGACGTTCGACCCCCAGGGCATCGCCCACACCCCACGTGCCCTGTGGTGGGACATGCTCGCCGACGCCGCCACCATCGAGGGCGCCCGCCGGCTGGCCGGGCACTTCGTGGGCGCGGTCAACGACGACGCGTCCCGCCGCGACTTCTGGATCTCGGCCGCCCAGAACACCCTCACCGCCCTGTTCCACGCGGCCCATCGGGGCGGACGGCAGATCGGCGAGGTGCTCGGCTGGCTGGCCGACCCGGCCGACCGCACCCCCGTCGACCTGCTGCGCGACGCCGGGATGACAGCCCTCGCGGACCAGTTGCAGGGCACCGTGCAGGGCGCGGTGGAGACCCGGGACGGCATCTACGAGACCGCCCGCCAGTGTGTGGCCTGTCTGCTCGACCCGTCGATCGCGGCCTGGGTGACACCGGATCCGGCGCTGCCGCAGTTCTTCCCCGACCGCCATGTCCTGTCCACCGACACGCTCTATCTGCTGTCCAAGGACGGCGGCGGCTCGGCTGCCGGTGTCGTCGCGGCCGCCGCGGACTCCGTACTGCGCGCGGGGGTCGTCGCCGCCGAGCGAATGGGCGGACGGCTCGAACCGCCGATGACGGCGGTCCTCGACGAGGCGGCGAACGTCTGCCGGATCGCCGATCTCCCCGACCTGTACTCGCACTTCGGCTCGCGCGGCATCAACATCGTCACGCTGCTCCAGAGTTACCGGCAGGGCTCACGCGTGTGGGGCGAGGCGGGAATGGACGCGCTCTGGTCCGCGGCCACCGTCAAACTGCTCGGCGCGGGCCTGGACGACGCCGACTTCGTGGAGAAGATCTCCCGGCTGGTCGGCGAGCACGACGTGTCGACCGTCAGCTGGTCCAAGAGCAGGGACGGGCGCTCCCGGTCGACGTCGTACCGCCTGGAACGCATCCTGCCCGCCGACCGCATCCGCGCGCTGCCCAAGGGCACCGCCCTGCTCCTGGCGACCGGCATCAGGCCCGCCCTGGTCCGGCTCCGCCCCTGGTACGCCGAACCGGGCGCCGACCGCATCGCGACGGCGGCCCAGGCCGAGGTGAAGGCCATCACCGCCCGCGCGGCCGAAAGGATCACCAGCCGATGACATCCGCCGCCGAAGGGAACTCTCCCCCGATGACGACCGCCGCAGCCGAGCAGGAGCCCACCGCCGCTCCGCCGTTCATCCTCTATCTCGAAGGCCCGGAATACGCCGAGGAGATGGGTCAACTCGCCGTCTGGGTCACCGACCTGCTCCTCCCCGTCTACGGCCGCGAGGTCACCTCGCAGCAGCCCTGGTGCCCCCGCTGGTGGGAGCACCCGGAGGCGGTCGCCCGGCTGCACGGGCTGTGGCTGGCCTGGCAGGAACACACCGACCCGGCCGCCGGCGCGTCCGGACCCGCCGTCTGGCACCGCGACCACCTCGGCGCCGTGCTGAGCGAACTCCGGTCCCCGAGCGGCCCGTTCGCCGGATGCAAGCAGGGCAGCCACCGCCCGAAGACGCCACCCGCGGTCGAGTCGTACGAGGACGCGGTCGCCGCGTCCCGCCGACCGGACCCGGATCCGTACGAGACCAGCCTCTGGTAGACGAGGAATACTCCGCCCATGAACGACACCCCCGCACCCGGAACCTCCGCCGACGGTCCCGCTCCCTCGCTGCGCGCCTACCTCGGTCTCTACGCCGCCGGATTCGTCGAACGCGAGGAGATGGTCGCGACCGTCGCGGCCTGGCCCTTCGAGGGCGAGGAGGGGCTGGACGAGGGACACCCCGAACCGACCCATCAGGACAACACGCTGTCGGTCCTCGCCGGCGCGCGGCTGCTCGGACAGGTGACCCGCGAGGACGTGGCGGAGATCCAGCGCCGGATCGACGGCCGGCCCGACGGACCGCCCGGCAGGGACGAGCGGCGCCCATGACCACGGCCGACGGGCCGGAGGCGGGGCTCAGACCTGAATACCGCTCGCTGTACCGGGAGTTGCAGACCCGGATGTCGCCCGGCGGTGATCTCGCGCCGGGGGACGCCGACACGTTCGGCCAGTTCCGGCACGGCGCGCTGTGGACTCCGGACCGCGAGCGGATGCACGCCGCGATCCTGGAGGACTTCACGGCGCGCTGCGCGGGCATGCCGCGCGACGGGCATGCCGCGCTGCTCACCGCCGGGGCCCCCGGCGCCGGCAAGGGCGGCGCGCTGCGCGGGCTCGCCGCGTGGCAGGGGCAGGACGACGAACTGGGGCGCGCCCTGAACCGGATGCACGGCATCGACGTACGCGACTATGTGGTGCTGGACCCGGATGAATTCAAGGTGGCGCTCTTCGAGCACGGAGGATCACCTCGACTGGCCGCGCATTCCCTTGAGTTGTCCGACGGGCGGCGGGTCTCGCCGTCCGAGACGGCCTCGCTCACCCACCGCGAGTCGGCCTTCCTGCAGGGGGCCTTCGAGCAGTGGGCGCGGGGCGAGGGCTACAACCTCCTCTACGACGCGACCCTGCGCGACCAGCGCTGGAACGAGAAACTCCTCGGCGATCTGCGCGCCGACGGCTACGACAGACGCGTCCTGCTCTCGGTCGAGGTGCCCGTCGAACAGTGCCTCGCCCAGAACGCCGGGCGCTGGCAGCACGGCCGCACCGAGTTCGACGCGGGACGGGACCGGTACGGCGGCCGCATGGCCCCCGAGGTCATGATCAAGGACCTGTACGCGCGGAGCACCTCGGGGCGCGGCTTCTCCGTCGGCCGCGAGAACGCGGAGAAGCTGGTCGAGGGAGGACTGGCCACCGGGCTGATCACCTCGGACCGGGGCGCGTTCACCGCAGGGCGGGGAACCGGGGCGGCCCCGGCCTCCGGGCTCGGCGCCGCGCCCGCCCACCGGCAGGGCGACGCCACGATCCGGGTCGCCGCCGCAGGACGCCTGCGCTCCGGCGGCGGCAGCACGGCCCCGGCGGCGGGACGGACACCGACCGCACCCGGC
>NZ_JBHWVI010000324.1:0-7129 GCF_042737005.1 Streptomyces sp. NPDC060027 | reverse complement strand
TTCCGGTGCCGGACCCCTGCGCCGGCCCCTCCGGACCCTCAGCCGGAGAAGCCGACGTGCGCGAGCCGTACGGGGCCGCGCAGTCTGAGGCGGACGTCGTGCACACCGTCGGCGGTGAACGCCGTGGCGACGGTGCGGTAGTCGTAGACCCCCCGCGTCGCGACCTGCGGGAGTTCGGCGACCGGCGGGCCGCCGTCCAGGGAGAGTTCGACGGCACCCTCGCCCGCCGCCTCGACGGTGATCCGCGTGGCGCCCTCACCGAAGTCGCAGCCCCGGTAGACGAGTTCGCCCGTGCCGCCGTCCACCGGGGTCACCGCGTCGCCCGCCGCCTTCGTGCGGTCGACGATGGCGGTGTCCCGCTGTTCGTCGAAGTCGGCGGCTTCCAGGCCGCGTTCGAGGACCGGGCGGGGTCCACCCGGCTCGCCTTCGATCTCGACGGTCGCGCTGAGCCGGATGTCCTCGCTGGACGCGCCGACCAGCAGCTCGTACGCGCCGGGCTCCAGACGGCGGCGGCCGTGCGCCACGTCCCAGAACGCGAGCGCCGAGAGCGGGAGTTCGAAGGAGACCGTCGTCGAGGCGCCCGGAGAGAGCCGGAACCTGCGGTGCCCCGCCAGCTCCCGGCGCGGGCGGGGCACGGACGGGGCGACCGCGCGGGTGTAGAGCTGGGCCACCTCGTCGGCGGTCACCGCCGAGGTGTTGGTGACGGTGCAGGAGACCGTCAACGCGTCCGCGTTCCGCCCGACCTGAAGATCCGCGTAGGCGAACGAGGCGTAGGACAGGCCGTGTCCGAAGGGGAACAGGGGAGTGCCCTCGAAATAGAGATAGGTCTGCCGGCCGCCGATCACGTCGTAGTCGTGCAGGCCGGGCAGGTCGTCGTCCCCGGCGTACCAGGTCTGCGGGAGGCGGCCCGCGGGGGAGACGTCACCGGCGAGGACGCGGGCCAGCGCGGTGCCGGCCGCCTGGCCGCCGTGCGCGGTCCACAGCACGGCGGGCAGCTCGGCGTGGTCGACCGCGTACGGGTAGGCGGAGACCAGGGCCAACGCCGTGTCCGGGTTCGCCGCGCGGGCGGCGCGCAGCAACCGCTCCTGATGGGCGGGCAGCCGCAGCGTCGTACGGTCCTCGGTCTCACGGCCGTTGATGTGCGGGTCGTTGCCCGCGACGACGACGACCACGTCGGCCGAGGCGGCGGCGCGGGCCACCGCGTCCTCGCCGCGCTCGCCGAACTCCAGCTCGAAGATCTCGGCGTTCCCGGGCTCCTCCTCGGCAACCTTCACACCGTCGGCGGCGACAGAGACGTACCTGCCCGTCCCCAGGTGCTTCAGGAGGTGGCCGTGCTCATGGGATGCGGAGGGTTCCAGGCGGAAGGTCTCCTGGACGACCCAGCCGCCCGGCCGGTCGGCGGAGGCGCGGACGAAGCCGTCGTCGGCGACCGAGAGGAACCGGCCGTCGGGAGCCCGCAGGGTGAGGATGCCCTCGCCCCAGTCGATCAGCGCCAGTTCGGTGCCGGCGGCGTCGGCCGTCAGCGGGGGCAGGTCCGTGCGGCCCGTGAGCAGCGCCGGGTCGAGGGCGCCCTCGGCGCCGCGCGTCTCGTCGGACCCGCCGTCGTCGGCGGGCACCGCGAGATACCCGCCGGACGACGTCCGCAGGCGTACGCGGTCCACGCCCTCGGCGAAGGCCACGCGCTCGGCGCCGAAGCGCTCGTACAGGCCCTCCAGCGGGGTCGAGCGGTGGATCAGCGTGCCGCTGTACCAGTCGAGCTTGCACTCGTCGGCGAGCAGGCCGACGACCGCGACGCGGACGCCGGGGCCGAGCGGCAGCAGGCCGTCGTTCTTGAGGAGGACGACCGCCTGCTCCGCGGCCTCCCGGGCGAGTGCGCGGTGGGCGGGCGTGTCGAAGTCCTTGGTGTCGGCATAGGGGTCGAGGCGCGGGTCGAACTCGCCCAGCCGGAAGCGCACGGAGAGCTGGCGGCGGACCGCCGCGTCGATGTCCGCCTCGCTCAACAGGCCCCGGGCCAGGGCGCCTTGGACGCGCTCGGCGATCCGCGAGCCGTCCGTGCCGTGGTCGGTGAAGCTGTCGACGCCGGCGAGGAGAGCCGCTGCGGTGGCCTCCTCGTGGGTGTCGAAGTAGTGCTCGGAGTCGACCAGGTTGGAGGGCGCGCCCGCGTCCGAGCAGACCAGCAGCTCCTGGTCGGTCCAGGTGCGCAGGTGCTCGCGCAGATACGGCGAGACGTGGTTGGGGCGGCCGTTGACCAGGTTGTACGCGGGCATCACGCCGGCGACCGCGCCGGCCTCGACGGTCTCGCGGAAGGCGCGCAGATCGTACTCGTGCAGCACGCGCGGGCGGACGGACGAGGACGAAGTGTCCCTGCTCGTCTCGTTGTTGTGCGCGAGCCAGTGCTTGAGGACCGGCGCCGTGCGCCAATAGGCCGGATGGTCGCCGCGCAGCCCACGGGTGTACGCGGTGGCGATGGCGGAGGTGAGCCCCGGGTCCTCCGAGTAGCCCTCCTCGTTGCGGCCCCACAGCGGGTGGCGCAGCAGATTGACCGTGGGGGACCAGACGTTGAGGCCCACGCGGTCGTCGCGGGCGCGCATCGCGCGGACCTCCGCGGAGACGGCCTCCCCGATCCGGCGCACCAGGTCCTCGTTCCAGGTCGCGCCGAGCCCGACGGCCTGCGGGAACACCGTCGCCGGACCCATCCAGGCGACCCCGTGCAGCGCCTCCTGGCCGGTGCGGAAGGCCCGCACGCCGAGTCGCTCGACGGCGGGCGCGAACTGGTGCAGGAACGCGATCCGTTCGTCGAGGGTGAGCCGCGCCAGCAGGTCGTCGATGCGCTTCGCGAACGGCAGGCTCGCGTCACGGAAGGGCGGCATGGGTGGCGTCTGTGCGGTCACGTGGCTGTCCCTTTGCGATGGAGCGGCGAGTCACTTTCGAAGCGCTTCGATGCTCGATCGAACGAGGGGTGGGTGTCAAGACACCCGGGCGCAACAACTCCGATTCCCGACGGTGATGTCAAGTGCCAGGCGGACACGCCTGGTTGTGTGACCCCTCCGAGGAATCTTGGGATCGACCCTTGTGTACCCCTAGGCGTTCACTTAACCTCGCAGCAACATCGAAGCGCTTCGACTGTCGGGCTTCCCTCCCCGGAGGGCACAGTCCTCCGATGACCGCTTCAGCTCAGCCAGATCCACTCAAGACACCGCAGCCGACGGCTCCACCGCCGGGTGTCCTGCTGTGCGCCATGAAGGGTTGACGCAATGACGCCGAACTCCGCCACCTCCGCCCCCAGCCGGAGAAGCTTCCTCGCCTCCACGGCGGTCGCAGCGGCCGCCGTGGCCGGCGGAATGCCGCTGCTCGCCGCCTGCGGCGGCGGACAGGACGGCAAGAAGGACGGCACCACCTCGGGGAAGGACGCCCAGAAGATCCTTCCGACGTTCGTGGCGTCCAGCGTCGTCACGCCCGACCTTCCGTCGAAGAACGGATCGGCGGCGGGGTTCACCCGGGCGATCGACCTGAACGCGCTGAAGACGTCCGTCCCGAAGAAGCTGGGCGCGGGCGGCGACCTGAAGATCATGTCGCCGTTCTGGGGCAGCCCGCCGGCCGGCGACAACGCGTACTACACCGCCATGAACGAGGCCATCGGCGTCAAGGTGACCTGGCAGAACCAGGACGGCAACACCTACGACGAGAAGCTGGGCGCGATCCTCGCCTCCAGCGACATCCCGGACGTGGTGGTCGTCCCGGGCTGGAACCTGAACGGCAAGATACCCAGCGCCATCAACGCCAAGTTCGCCGACCTCGGGCCGTACCTGTCCGGCGACAAGGTCAAGGACTACCCGAACCTCGCGGCCGTACCGACCGACGCCTGGCAGCGCTCCATCTTCGGCGGCCAGTTGCGCGCGATCCCGATGCCGGCCTCGTACGTCACGAACATCGCGCCCTTCTACCGCAAGGACATCTTCGCCAAGAAGGGCTACACCCCGCCCACGTCGCCCGACGAGTTCCTGTCCTGGGCGAAGGAGGCCACCGACGCCAAGGCCAAGGTGTGGGCCTGCGACGACCTCAAGTGGACGGCCTTCAACATCTACGGCGTCCTCAACGGCAGTGACAAGGCGCTGTGGTGGGACCTCCGGGACGGCAAGCTGGTCAACCGGATCGAGACCGACGAGTACCTCGAAGCCCTGGAGTGGACGCGCAAGTTGTACGCGGCGGGCGTCGTCCACCCCGACGCCAAGGCCGTCAAGGGCGACGCGTCCAACCGCTTCACCGCGGGCCAGTCCCTCGTCTTCAACGGCGACCTGTCCTACTGGTACGGCTCGACGGCCGAACAGCGCACCCAGAAGACGGACTTCGAGATGGGCGCATTCGACATCTTCGGCCCCGACGGCGGCGACCCCACGCTCTGGGCCACCCAGCCCGCGGGCATCTTCACCTTCGTCAGCAAGAAGGCGTCCAAGCAGCAGATCAAGGACTTCCTCGCGCTCGCCGACTTCTGCGCGGCGCCGTACGGCACCAAGGAGTACATGCTCACGGTGTACGGCGTCGAAGGCACCGACTACACGCTCAAGGACGGCCTGCCCACCAAGACCACCAAGGGCACCAACGAGGTCAACGGCGCCTACGACTACACCGGTGACCCGGCCGCCTACCTCGCCCACCCCGATCTGCCGGAGATCGCCAAGCTCCAGGTCGAGTGGCAGCAGCGCATGGGCGCCTTCACCAAGAAGTCCTCCTTCTACGGCCTGACGATCACCGAGCCCAACCGGTGGACCAACCTCGCCAACGACTTCGAGCAGCTGGAGGACGACATCGTCCGGGGCCGCAAGAAGATCGGCGACATGCAGCAGGCCGTCGCGGACTGGAAGCGGAAGGGCGGCGACGACCTGCGCGCCTGGTACAAGAAGCTGCTCGACGACAACGGCTCCGCGGCCAAGTGATTCAGGGCTGAGGCAAGGAGAAGGCCGTGTCGAACAGCACGGTGCCTCGGAGCAGGGCCGGGGCGCAGGCGGGCAAGAGCAGCCCGGACGGGAGTCCGCCGGACGGCGCCGCCGGACGCGCCGCCCGACGGCGGGCCGGCCGGAGCGCCGGGCAGGGCGCCGGAAAGCTGAGCTTCCGGCTGCGGTTCCGACGCGACCGCACGCTGATCCTGATGACCCTGCCGGCTGTCGCGTTGGTCCTCGTCTTCACCTACATACCGGTCCTCGGCAACGTCGTCGCCTTCCAGGACTACGACCCGTATCTCAGCGACAACGGCTTCGTCGCGATGTTCGAGAGCCCCTGGACCGGCCTGGAGAACTTCCAGCGGATCTTCGCGGACTCGGCCTTCTGGCACGCCGTCCAGAACACCTTCGTGCTGTTCTTCCTCCAGCTGGTGCTCTACTTCCCGATCCCGGTCCTGCTCGCGCTGCTCATCAACAGTGTGGTCAGACCCCGGGTCCGGGCGGTCGCCCAGGCGGTCATGTACCTCCCGCACTTCTTCTCCTGGGTCCTCGTCGTCACCGTCTTCCAGCAGATCTTCGGCGGGGCGGGCATCATCGCGCAGACCCTGCGCCGACACGGGCACCAGGGCATCGACCTGATGACCGACCCGGGGATCTTCAAGTTCCTGGTGACGGCCGAGGGCGTCTGGAAGGACGCGGGCTGGGGCATCATCGTCTTCCTCGCGGCCCTGTCCGCCGTCTCGCCCGACCTGTACGAGGCCGCCGCCATGGACGGAGCCGGGCGCTGGCGGCGGATGTGGCACATCACGCTGCCCGCCCTGCGCCCGGTGATCGCCCTGCTCCTGGTGCTGCGCGTCGGCGACGCGCTCACCGTCGGCTTCGAGCAACTCCTCCTCCAGCGCGACTCGGTGGGCCCCGGCGCCTCCGAAGTCCTCGACACCTACGTGTGGTGGAACGGCATCCGCAACCAGGACTTCGGATACGCGGCCGCCGCCGGACTCGTCAAGGGTGTCGTCGGCCTGGGGCTCGTCCTGACCGCCAACAAGGTCGCCCATCTCATGGGTGAGCAGGGGGTGTACAAGAAATGACCGCCGTGACGAACGAACCGCGCGACAAACCCGGCCGTTGGGCGGCCCCGCCCCGGCCGACCTGGGAGGAGGAGCCGTCGAAGGCCGGCCTCGCGGGCAAGGGGCTCATCCTTACCCTGGCCGCCCTCGCGATCCTCTTCCCGCTCTGGATCGTCATCGTCACCAGCCTCCAGTCGAAGAAGACCATCGACGCGGCGGGCGGCCTGGTGGTCATCCCCAAGGGTGTCACCTTCGTCGCCTACCAGGAGCTGCTCACCGGCGGGCAGGTGCAGCGCGCCGCGCTCGTCAGCGTCGGCGTGACCCTGGTCGGCACCCTGTTCAGCATGACGGTCTCGGTCCTGTGCGCCTACGGCCTCTCGCGCATCGGGTCGCTCGGCCACCGCTGGTTCCTGATGCTGCTGCTCGCCACGATGTTCTTCGGCGCCGGACTCATCCCCACCTATCTGCTGGTGCAGGCCCTCGGCCTCACCGACAGCTACCTCGCGCTGATCCTCCCCAGCGCGGTCAGCGTCTTCAACATCCTGGTGCTGCGCGCGTTCTTCATGGGCATCTCGCCCGAACTCGTCGACAGCGCCCGCATCGACGGCGCCGGCGACTGGCGCGTCCTGTGGCAGATCGTGATGCCGCTCTCCCGGGCGGTCCTCGCGGTGATCTCGCTGTTCTACGCGGTCGGCTACTGGAGCGCCTGGTTCAACGCCTCCATCTACCTGACCGACCAGGACATGATGCCGCTGCAGAACGTCATGATCCAGCTGGTGCAGAAGCAGGAGCGTCCCGTCGGACTCGCCACGCAGATCAACACCGGCCAGCTGTCGCCGCTCGCCATCCAGATGGCCGTCATGGTGTTGGCGCTGCTGCCGGTGACGGTCCTCTCGCCCTTCGTCCAGCGGCACTTCAAGAAGGGCATGCTCACCGGGGCCGTCAAGGGCTGACCCCGGCCGGCCCCCGTGCCCCTCACTCCGCGGCACCCCTCCACTCGCCGCGGGCGCCCCGCCCCAGGACCGCCGGGGGCCCCGGCGGGGCCCACCCCCCCCCCCCGGGGGGGGGAGGGCCCCCCCCCCCCCCCCCCGCCGGAGAGCCCGCGGCGCGGGGGGGTGGGCGCCC
>NZ_JBHWVI010000323.1:0-7217 GCF_042737005.1 Streptomyces sp. NPDC060027 | reverse complement strand
GCCACCAACTCGCCCGAGTTCTACTGCCTGCTGGTCGAGGACCGCGGCTGGCCGCCCGAGCGGTTCGAGCGGTGGCTCGCCGACAGCTGGTGCCGACTGCTGCTCGCCTGACCCCGGCCAACTGACCGCCTCCAGCGCCGGCTTCCGGGGCAGGCCGTACTGGCGGCGGCCGGACTCGGCCGGCTACCAGTCAGAGGAAGGACATGGGCCGAAGAGCACAGTGCGGCGGCCGGCCCGGCCGCCACGCTCCTCCCCGGCCAGGTCTTCGGGGCAGGGCGCGGCGGCGCGGCGCGACAGAGGGGGCAAGGGATGGCCGGCGTGGGCCTCATCTGCCAGGTGCGTAAGGGCAGACGCAACGGCGAGGGCATCCTGGAGGGGCTCTCCGGGGCGTCGTCCCGGAGAGCCCCGGACGTGAGGCTTGCCGCCCACGGTCAGGGTGGGTCACCCGACCGGTGGAAACGGGTCGGTCACCCGGCGGGCTCCGCCGCGGTGAGGGCAGCGACCTGACCGGCGAGCCCGGCGCCGGCGGGGAAGGCAGCCGAAGGCCGTCCGGGGATCTCGCGCGCTGCCCGGCTCTACCGGCGAGCCGCTGTCACTGCCCGGTACGCTCGCTCGGCCCGGCGCCGCCGAGCGTGCAGGCCGCATGCGGTGGCACGGCAGGCTGGTGCACCCGAAGCGCCCGTATGGGAACGGGCCGGCCGCGGTAGGTGTCCTGCGTGCAGACCTTTCTCCCGTATCCCGACTTCACGCAGTCCGCCGCGATCCTGGACCGGGCGCGCCTGGGCAAACAGCGCGTCGAGGCCCTCCAGGTGCTGCGCGGCCTGACCGTGCCCGGCTACGGATGGCGGCACCATCCCGCGGTACGCATGTGGACCGGCTACGAGGAGGCCCTGGTCCGCTACGGCCTGGACGTGTGCGCCACATGGGTGGCGCAGGGACACGCCGACACATGTGCCACGACGCTCGTCACCGACTTCAGCCGGTGGCGTCCCGGCGCCGATGTACGTGTCCAGGAGCAGCTCGCCGACGATGGCGAGCTGCCACCCTGGCTGGGAGACCCTGCCTTCCACCGCAGCCACCAGTCGGCGCTGAGGCGCAAGGCACCGGAGTACTACACCCCGTTCTTCCCGGACGTTCCCGACGACCTGCCCTACCTCTGGCCGACGTCCGACCGAACCACTTCACAGGGCCGTGAGCCCAGCCCATGAGGGAGCACCGGGTTGATGAGACGCATCCCAGTAGGTCACATCCTGACCTGCGAAGGGCAGTTGGACACTCGAACTCGGCAGGCTTCCGGCTGCTCCCCGTGCCCGGTGGGGCTCCCGGTCACCTCTCGGAGGCGACAGCCATGCCGGATACGGACGGCCCGGCCCTTCCTTGCCCCCTGTCGCGCTGCCGGGTCAGGAGGGTTGGGCGGCCTCGCTGATGTCGTGGTGCATATGGTCCATGAGTTCGCCCATCTCGCGGACATCGGCGTTCGGGGTGTCGGCGTTCCGCGCCGCGCCACGCAGCCAGTCGGCGGTCGTCAGGGCGAGTGCGGTGGCGTCCTCTTCGCGGTTGTCGCCGAGGAGTTCCTCGATCCGGAAGGCGAGGCCGCCCAGGGTTTCGTCGTTGGTCTCCGGCGTCAGGTAGCCGCGCAGGCCGGCGGGGTACGGGTCCTGGGCCCTGGCGTGCCGCACGGCGGCGAGTACCGCGGGGTTGTCGCTGTACTGGTCGAGATGGCCCAGGAGGACGTAGATCCGCGCGGTCAGCCGTGGCCGCCCGGGGTGGCGGTCCAGCCAGGCCATCAGTTCCTGCTGGCCGCCGAGGTGGTCGACGAGCGGGGTCAGTGCCTCCACCGACTTGGTGGGCAGATCCCAGTGGTGGGGAAGGAGCTGGGCCACTTCGTCGGCCAGCGCCGCCTCCTCCTCGGGGCCGAGCGTGCCGGAGGTGAACCCGGCGACCTTCGAGACGTCCAGCGCGAATCCCTCGGGCCCGGCCTGCCGGGTGCGGTGTGAGGAGCCGTGCCCCCGGCGCAGCAGTTCCCCGACGCTCTTGAGGAGCGGCTTGTCGTGCACGAAACCTCCTGCATGGGTGCGCTCGAGGGCTCCTCGTCCGGGACGGGAACGGCGGACGGTGCCGCGGTCCGGACGGCGATGCCGGCCGGTGCTCTGCGGCATCGGCACCACCACCCTGCCGCCCGGTCGCGGTGTCCGCGCGCCCGGTGACCCGGATGAGTGCGGGCGCCTGGCGTCGCAGGAGCGCGGCCGGTGAGCAGCGGCGCGATGCGATGGGGACGCCGTCAGCCGGCGTCGGCCCGACGCCGGGGGCGCCGACGGACGGTTCCCGCGCTCGCGGCGGTGCGGCGGGGCGCACCGCCCGTGCTTCGGGCCGGTGAGGCGCAAGGGGCGGCTCGGTCACCCGCAGGAGGCCGGGGTGGTCCCGGTCGAGAACCCTGACCGGGTTCCCGTGTTGGGCCGGGGTGCTGCGGCCGATGGTTCGCCGCTCTTGTGCGTTCGAGCGCCGTTGCCACAGGGGTGACAACGGCGCGGCAGGGGCACTGGCCTGAGCTTTTCGCCCCTTTTCGGGATGTAATCGCTAGCGCATCGACACGGACAGAACCAGGAAGGTCAGGGGTCCTGTAGCGGCCACTACGAGCAGAACGAGGCAGAGACGGAAAGTCGTGTGCCAGTCCTGCATGGCATCCCTGATCAAACTAGCCATATCGCCACGCATAAGCTCCTCCTCTCACGCGGCGAGAGACGGATGGATGCTATTAATTCTGTCATGCGCAACAGTGAATGCACTAGAAATATTTTCCGCATGAAATGGAACAAGCCGCTCCACTGATTCCGGTGAGGTCAGTGGAACGGCTTTTCACTCCTGGTGCGACCGATGGCCGTCGGCCGACCGTGCTGCCCATGAAAAAGCACAGCGATTACGCACCCAGTATGGATGATGCATTCCAGTGTGCCAAGTGTCTTTTTGATGGATCTCTTGCCGCATCAGGGCCGGGTGCCAGGCGGCGGCCCGTCCGGCACGGCGGGGCGTCGGGGCAAGCGGACGACGGGCACCCGCCTTCATGAACTGACGTTCGATACCAGAGGTGGTGACGCCTCGTCCCGTCCCCGTCCCCAGCCGCACGCGGGAGGCTGGGCGGGTTAAAGAGAGGGAACCGAGACCCGATACGGGCCCCGGCCCAGGGGTGCGACTGATAGAAACGGCACACCACCTGGATCGCCCGGACGGCTCGGTACGCACGGGCGGTCCTGTTCGTTTTGTTCCAGGCTTGGAGGGTCGCGCCAGTGCGCTCGAAAGCAGTGCCTCTTGAATGGTTCAAGAGTTCGGTCAGCGGTGTGGAGAACTGCATCGAAGTTGCCTTCGCCGGCGAGGTGAGGGTAAGGGACTCCAAGGATCCCGGTCGCCCTCTTCTGCATTTCTCTCACGCATCGTGGAGCGCCTTCACGGGCCGCATCACCCACCATCTTCTGCCGGACGGTGAATGACGAGGACAGAGCGCGCCCTCGTCGGGCCGGTGGCCGGCTCCTTTCCCGGAGTCAGTCACGGAAGCGGTCGAGGGCCCGGTCCAGCATCCGCGGGGCGTCGTCGATCGTGGCCAGTTGTTCCAGCTGCCAGAACTTCTCCAGGAACCGTGCCGGTGAGTACACGCCCCGCTCCCCCGGTCCTTCATTGGTGATGAAGGTCTGATTCTTCGCCCGCTCGATGTACAGGACCGCGCCGTCGTCGGGGACGGGGAACTCGAAGATCACGTACGGAAGGTCCCAGTACGGGTACACGCCCGCGCTGAACGGGATGATCCGTAAGGTCACGTGCGGCGATGCGAGCACGTCGTGCAGCATCCTCAGCTGCTGCCTCATGACCCGGTTGTCACCGACGGTGCGGCTGATCACGTTCTCGTCGAGGATGAAGTGAAGCTCCTTCTCGCCGGCATGGTAGATCTTCTCCTGCCTCTCCTTGCGCAGGTCCAGCAGCCGCTGTGTGTGGGGCTCCGCGTAGTTGGCCAGGACCGCGGCCGCGTACTCCTCCGTCTGCAGCAGGCCGGGCACCATGAGCGGCTCGAAATTGCGGATCTGCGACGCCGAGGACTCATGCCCCAAGAACTCCTGGAACTGCGCCGAGATGGCCTCCCGGTAGGGGCTCCACCAGCCGAGTTCCCGGTAGGAGACCCGCGCCATCTCCACCAGCGAGGCGACCTCGGCCACGTCGGTGATGCCGTAGTGCTGGATAAGGATCTTCAGATCGTTCACGGAGATGCCGACGGTCCCCGCCTCGATCCGCAGCAGCTTGGACAGGGACCAGTCCATGGCGACCGCCACGTCCTTCTGCCGCATGCCGGCCTCTTCACGTGCCTGCCGGAGCCGGATACGCAGCCTGCGCCGCTGATACATCGGGTCCCGCTCCACCATGCTGCCTCCCGGCACAGGCCCGCCCACGCCCCGTGCCGGCGGTCTGCCCGCAATGTCGCCGGCAGCCACCTCGCATCAGGCCGTGTGCACAACGCCACTTGGAAGACGAGGATCCAGCAACCCACCATCTCCAGCAAGAGCCCGCACCCGGCCGGCGCGAAGGAACCACAACGCCCCGGCCGGCACCGCCGCACCGGTCCCGCTCCCGGCCCACACCATCCGACTCACCACGCCGACCGGCCCCGATGCGCACCAGCGATGCCGGCGCCCGCGGACCCGCGCGTACCACCGTCGTGCGCCATCCGGCGCGTCCGGCAACTCCTGTCGCGCCGTTGCGCAACTCTGTCGTGGCCACCGGCTCGGCTCTCGGTGCACCGGACGCAAGCCCGGTGGCGAAGCGAAACCGGACGCCTCTGCCGTGGCCTCAGGTCCGGGGCAGCCGGTCAGGACCGGGTTCGGACCGGTCTCAATGAGATGACCGGGGCTCAGGCGTGGACGTTTTGCGGTCCGGTCGCCTTGCGTGGTGCGGCGTGGTGGGCAAGCCCCCGCCTGGGGGGCTCAAGGCGCCGTAGCGACAGGGTGGCGGTAAGGAGAAGGCCTGTGAAGACGGAGAGGAGGAGGGCGGAGACCCACATCTGCTGGCTTCCCAGTGACTGCCAGGCCGTCCAGAGGGTGGATGCGCTCCACAGCAGGATGCCCATCGCGTAGAAGGTGCGGACGCGGCGCAGTTGTCGCACGGCCCGCAGGAACATGTCGTGTTCGGTCTTCGGTGCCATGGCAGGCCGTGTACCCGATCCGGCGGTGGTCACCGCCGGGGGCGCCGGCCTCGGGCGGTGACCAAAGACGCGGTCGGCAAGGAGTTCGCGCATCCGGGCCGGATCAAGACCGCGGGTGCGGCGTTCAGGCACCCGGAAGGAAGAGACAGAACGGATGGCCGTGAGGGGCGCACAGGGCCCGAACGTCTTCTGAGTGCCCCTTTCCGGCCGTACGACAAAAGGCCTCGTCAGGAACGTGCACCGGAGGCCGGTCCGACGCTGCGCCCCAGAGCCGCACGGGCCTGTCTGCGCAGCTCCGTACGGGCCGCCGGCATCCTGCCGGGGCCTGACCAGAACGGGTGCCACAACAAGCGGGCCGACAACACCAGCAGGCGGCGACGGAGTGCGGTGTTCGCCGTAGGGCGGGGCGCGGCGAGGGCGTCGTAGGTGCGGCACCAGGCTGCCTGAAGCTGAACCAGGTCGTGGGGGAATGTCGCGGACTCCATTACCCCATTAGTTCATGTGTTCGAATTCTGGCTCAAGTCGACACACGCCCGCTGTGCAGGACGCAAGGGCCGGTTTCCCACCCGGCCGGCGGATGCGCCTGGTGTCCGGGCCGAGCCGGACACAGACGATCCGCTGGTGGTGAGGCGCTGGGCCACCGGGTCGTCGTCGACTACGGGGACCGTCAAGACCTCGTGCTGCTGGCCGCGTTCGGGCCGGACGGCACCGAGACACCGCTCGCCGTCGCGGCTGGCGGCTGGCGGCTGGACCGGCGTCGGCTCCGTCGTGCGTACCTGGCCCGCGCTCCCGCTCGCCGAGCTGCTCAAGCTCGCCGAGGCCGGCACCCGCCCCGGCGGCCGGCGGATCACTGGCATGCAGGCCGAGGGCTATGTCATCCGCTGGCCGGGCGGGCTGCGGGCAAAGGCGAAGCTCGCCGAGTACGTCCGTCTCCACAAGGTGCTCACCGGGATCACCGAGCGGGACATCTGGCGCTGCCTGGGTATCCAGAAGTTCGCCGGCCAGCCCCCGAAGCCGGTGGCGAAGGCGCTCGACTGTCCCGTCACCGAGGTGACCGCACTCGGTGCCGACGGCAAGGGGCCGCCGGCCGCACTGCTGGAGCAGGTGCCCGAGGAGTTCGACGCATGGGTGCGCAGCGTCGCGGCGCGACTGGAGCGCGATGCCAGTGCGGCAGAGGCGGCTGTGGGCGATGGGGGCCGGCGCCTCGCCCATCTCGGCGCGACCGTGGGGAATTCGCCCGCGGCACGCGCCATCGGTGACCCGGGCGTGCGCGCGGCGATGTTCCTGCTCCTCGACGGCAAGCCGCTCGACACCTGTGGCGGTCGGTCAGGCCGCAGGCCTCCGCGCCGTTCGTCGCCGACGACGAATGATCACGGCACCGGCAGGCCCGCCTCCACGACCCGAGTGGAGGGGCGTTGCCGGTGCCGGACAGCACCGGTCCCGGCAGCCTGCGGGGAGGCGGCTGCCGGGACCGGGCGTGGTGCGTCTACTTCGGCTTGATGGCGTCCTTGGCCTTCTCCTTGGCCGCGCGCAGGTCGCCCTTGGACTCCTGGGCCTGGCCCTCGGCCTTCAGGGACTCGTTGCCCACCGCGCCCCCGGCGACCTTCTTGGCCTTGCCCTTGGCCTGCTCGGTCTTGGCCTGAGCCTTCTTGTCCGCAGCCACAACCACTCACACCCTGTCCTGCTCGAGAGAATTTCCCTCCCCTGTGTCACCTCATATTCCACTCCTAAACCAGGGATCCTCACCGCTTCGGGCACGGCAGGAAAGGTTGAGATTTGCAGGAGTGGAGATCGTTCCGCCGGGCACACGAAGGATCGGAGGTTGATAACTATGGTTCCTATTCTTCTCGTTCTTCTGCTCGCCCTGATCCTCTTCGGTGCCGGTTTCGCACTCAAGGCCCTGTGGTGGATCGCCATCATCGTGCTGGTGGTGTGGGTTCTCGGATTCGTGATCCGCCCTGCGGCGAGCGGCGGCAAGCGGGGCCGCTGGTACCGCTGGTAGGCAGGCCGCGACAACGTATCGGCACAGTGGGCC
>NZ_JBHWVI010000322.1:0-7354 GCF_042737005.1 Streptomyces sp. NPDC060027 | reverse complement strand
CGGTGTCCCCCTTGCGGTAGCCGATCAGGCGCGCGAGCAGCAGGGTCACGTCGTCGCGCTGGCGCACGGGCGCCAGCGCGGAGACGACGTGCCGTGCGGCCTGCTGCAGGGCATCCCAGGGGTGCACCGTGGAAACGGCATCCGCCAGCCTGCTGATGCCCTCGTCGATCGACAGGGCCGGATCCTCCACCAGGCCGTCGGTGTAGAGGGCGAGCAGGGAGCCCGGGGGCACGCCGAACGTGTGCACGTCGAACGGCTCCCGCAGCGCGAACTCGGCGCCCAGGCCGGGGTGAGGGCGGACCGCGAGCGGACCCGCGTGCCCGTTCGGAAGCACCAGGACCGGAGGGAGGTGGCCCGCGCTGGATAGCGCCACGTGGTGGCTGACCGGGTCGTAGAGGGCGATGCAGCAGGTGGAGCCGAGGGCGCTGTAGCCGGCCGCCAGCCCGGACTCCGCGTCGTCCAGCAGCGTCACGGTCTCGTCCAGGTGCTCCAGCACCTCGTCGGGTGCCAGCCCCGCGGACAGCAGCGCGCGGGCCTCCATGCTCAGCTGGCCCATGGTTGCCGCGGCTCCCAGGCCGTGCCCGACGACGTCACCGACCACCAGCGCGGTACGGCCGTCCGGCAGCGGAAAGCTGTTCACCCAGTCGCCGCCGACGCCCGCGCTGTCGGGGGTGGCGGGCTGGTAGACGCTGGCGATCTCGATCGTGTGGCCGCCGGTCCGGGGCAGCAGCCGGCGCTGCAACGCCAGCACCTGCGTGTGCTCGCGCTGGTGTTGACGGGCCAGGTCGACGTGATGGGCGGTCCTGGCCACCAGTTCCTGCAGGTCGAACAGCTCGCTGTCGCGGAAGGGGCGGTCCGACCGCCGCCAGACCTCCGCCAGGCCCAGCACGACGGGTGGCGCGCCGTCCAGGACCAGCGGTACGCACGCCACACTCGCCGACCGGTCACCGGGCACCAGGGCACGGATCACTCGCTGACTGCCGAGCAGCCGCTCGACCGCCTCCCGGTCGGGTATGACGATGGGCTGCGGGGCATCGTCCCGCCGTACCGCCTGTGCCAGCAGGCGACTCGCGTCGCTCGGAAGATCGCCGCCCGGAGTCACGTAACCCGCGGGCCACGCCCGGTCCGGCACCAGGGCTGCCCGCCGTAGCCGGATGCGCCCCTGCGCGTGCTCGGTGACTCCCTCGCCCGTCCACACGGCGAAGTCGAGGTCGACGGCGGCCACGTCTCCCCAGGCCAGCAGGGACTCCGCCAGCGACTGCGCGGTCTCGCCGATGTCCAGCGAGGTGCCGATCGCGGTCTCGGCGGCGTACAGGTGCAGCCTCCTGGCCATGGCGATCACGGAGACGGTCAAGCCCTCCTGAGGCGCCGCGGCGGGCAGGATGCTCAGCGAGACCACCAGCTCCGACCCGTCGCCGCGCCGCAGGCGCTGGATCCGGGCGACGTGCGCCTCACCGATCTCCAGGACCTGCCGCAACCGCCGTGTGATCGTCGGTACGTCCCCGGCGGGCAGGAGATCCGCGAACGGACTCCCGGCCTCGGCGTCCAGACCCGCGAATACGGGGGCGTCCAGATTGCAGCGGGTGATTCGCAGATCCCTGTCCAGGTTGACCACGCCGAGAATCTGATCCTGACGGTCGGCCGCCGGGTTCTCGGGTACGCGTTGGCGAGTGGCGCGGTCGCCCTGCGCGTTCGCGGGACCGGCCGCCGCTGCCGCTCCGCCGCGCGGGATGTAGCGCCCCAGGGCACTGCTGACCATGTCGAACGGCGAAGAGGACGAGGGGGAGGATGTGGAGTCCATGCGGCTCTCTCGCAATCCCCCGCGCAGCGCAGGGGCTGTACTCGGACCCGTGCGTCGGGGCTGTACTCGGACCCGTGCGTCGGGGCACCGAGATCCCTGACCGCACACCTCATTGAATAACACCGGGGGTCGCTTCGCCCACACCAGCGGATCGCGCGGTGAACGCTGACCATGAGGGAATGCCGCGACCGGTGGGGCCGTGCTCACCCTGCCGGGGGCGTCGCCCGCCAGGGTGCGACGACCGCCGCAGGACCACCGGGCGCCGGCGCCGACGGTGATGGCCGATCCGAGTTCGCTGGAGAGACGCGCACAGGAGCAGCATGATCAGGCCGCCCTCGAGCGCGTCACCGCGCAGCCGGTCGGCCTTGGCTTCTTGGATCTCCTGGAGAGCTTGCGGAATGCGGCCAATCAGCTCGGAGCCGGGCACCTTCACCGGAGAACGCCTTCCGGCAGGCAAGGAGCTGAACCGGGAGTCGGTCAGCACGGACCGCGCGGTCTGCAGGCCGGTGACCAGGTGGCCGACGTGCCCATCGGGGGTACCGCAGCGGGGTCATCGGGCATTCCTCGCACGCTTGCGTGAAGGGGGCGGGCGGGTCGAAAGGGCAACCTGTGCTGCAGAAAAGGCTGTGCTGAGTGATTCCCGGCTGCTTGCAAATGCGCCATGAAAGACCTGGGGCCTCATCGGCGGAGGGGAATCGGGGGAGGCTGTACAAGCCGAAATTCTCCCACGACTGTCCCTAGGGTTCTCCTTAGAGATTCCCGGCTGTCAATGCTCGTGCACGTCGACCATTGGGGATTCCCCTAAAGCTGATCCGATGCAGCGGCGGAGCGCGGCTGCGGGACCGAAACTAGGGTCACACCGCAACTTGTTGCCGCCCGGTCGAACCGATCGCCTGTGCCGTGGCCGGCACGCTGCGGTGCCTTTTCATTCTCTGTGCGGGTGGGTGGAGTGCAATATGGTCGAGTCCGAGCTCAGCGGAATGGTGAATCGGTCCGGTTCGGCTTCGGCGGATTCGGCCGATGGTATAGCTGTGATCGGCTTGGCGTGCCGACTGCCGGGGGCCGCCGACCCAGCCGCCTTCTGGCGGCTGCTCAGCGAGGGCGCGGACGCGATCACCGACGTCCCCCCGGACCGGTGGGACGGGGCCGCGGTGGGTGACGCCGACCCGTCCGCACCCGGCAGGACCGACATCCGACGGGGAGGATTCCTCGACCGCATCGGCCACTTCGACGCCGGGTTCTTCGGAGTCTCCCCCAAGGAGGCCGCCGCCATGGACCCGCAGCAGCGGCTTGTGCTGGAGCTGGCCTGGGAAGCGCTGGAGGACGCGCACGTGCGTGCCGGGACGCTGCGCTCCACCCGGACCGGGGTATTCGTCGGCGCCATCTGGGACGACTACGCGACCTTGCACCACCGCTCCGGGCTCACCGCCATCTCTCCGCACACCGTCACCGGCCTGCACCGCAGCATCATCGCCAACCGGGTCTCGTACTTCCTCGGGCTCAACGGCCCCAGCCTGACCGTGGACTCCGGCCAGTCCTCCTCTCTGGTCTCGGTCCACCTCGCCTGCGAGAGCCTCCGCGAGGGCGAATCGACGATCGCCCTCGCGGGCGGCGTGAACCTCAACATCGTTCCCGAGAGCGCCATGGGCGCCGCCAAGTTCGGCGGCCTGTCCCCCGACGGCCGCTGCTTCACCTTCGACGCCCGCGCGAACGGCTACGTCCGCGGCGAGGGCGGCGGCATCGTCGTGCTCAAACCTCTCGCCCGGGCCGTCGCGGACGGCGACCCCGTCTACTGCGTGATCCGCGGCAGCGCGGTCAACAACGACGGTGGCGGCGACGGGCTGACCGTGCCGCTGCAGGCGGGGCAGGAACAGGTGCTGCGTCTCGCCTACGAGCGGGCCGGGATCGACCCCGCCCACGTCGGCTACGTGGAGTTGCACGGCACCGGCACCAAGGTCGGCGATCCCGTCGAGGCAGCCGCGCTCGGCGCAGTGCTCGGTGCGGGACGCGAGCGCGGCCGCCCACTGCGGGTCGGCTCGGCCAAGACCAACGTCGGCCACCTGGAGGGTGCCGCCGGCATCACCGGCCTGCTGAAGGCCGCCCTGTCGCTCAGCCACCGCGAACTGCCCGCCAGCCTCAACTTCGAGACGCCGAACCCGGCGATCCCCCTGAACCGGTTGAACTTGCGGGTGCAGACCGAGCACACGTCGTGGGAGGGCCAGGAGGACCGCCCGCTGCACGCCGGCGTCAGCTCGTTCGGCATGGGCGGCACCAACTGCCACATCGTGCTGGCGGAACACCGGGCGACCGCGGCGGGCGCGGCCGCGGAGGCGGGTACGAGCGCGGCGCCGACCCTCTGGCCGCTGTCCGCCAGGACCGCGTCCGGGCTGCGCGCCCAGGCCGCCGCCCTGCTCGCACACGCCGAGGCGCACCCCGGTCTCGTCCTGCCCGACGCCGGCTGGTCGCTGGCCACCGGCCGCACCGCCTTCGAACACCGGGCGGTCGTCGTGGGCGAGGATCGCGACGACTTCTTGCGCGCCCTGCGAGAGCTGTCCACCGGCGGCATCGACGCCGCACTGACCACGGGCCGCACGGGCGCGCGCGGCGAGCTCGCCTTCCTCTTCTCCGGCCAGGGCAGCCAGCGAGCCGGCATGGGACGCGAACTGGCCGAGGCCGTCCCCGCGTTCGCCACCGAGCTGGACGAGGTGTGTGCCCACCTCGACCCCTTGCTGCCGCGGCCGCTGCGCGAGGTCATGTTCGCCCCCGAAGGCACCGAGGAAGCGGCCGAACTCGACCGGACCCTCTACACGCAGACCTCGCTGTTCGCCCTCGAGGTCGCCCTGTTCCGGCTTCTGGAGAGCTGGGGCATCACCCCCGGCGTGCTCGTGGGCCACTCCATAGGCGAACTCGCCGCCGCGCACGTCGCCGGCGTCCTCTCGCTCGCCGACGCCTGCGCCCTCGTGGCCGCGCGCGGGCGTCTGATGCAGGCGCTGCCCGCCGGCGGCGTCATGATCGCCGTCCAGGCCACGGAGGACGAGGTCCGCGCCCGCATCGGCGACCGCACGGACCGCGTGAGCATCGCCGCCCTGAACGGACCGGACTCCGTCGTCGTCTCCGGCGACGAGGACCTCGCCACCGAGATCGCCGACGCCTTCGCCGCCCTGGGCCGCAAGACCAGCCGGCTGAGGGTCAGCCACGCCTTCCACTCCCCGCACATGGAACCCATGCTGGCGGAGTTCCGCGACGTGGCCGAGGGCCTCACCTTCCACGCCCCGCGCATCCCGATCGTGTCCAACGTGACGGGCCGACTGTCCGAAGAGCCCTCGGAGTACGAAGGGTGCACGGCCGCGTACTGGGTCCGCCATGTGCGCGACGCGGTCCGCTTCGCCGACGGCATCGCCCGCCTCGACGAGCAGGGCGTCCACACCTACCTGGAGCTCGGCCCGGGCGGCGTGCTCACCTCCATGGCTCGCGCCGGCGCTGACAGCGAGTCCCTGTTCGTCCCCGCCCTGCGCGCCCGTCGCCCCGAGGCGCAGGCCCTGCTTGCGGCAGTCGCCTCGCTGCACGTCCACGGCGTGCAGCCGGACTGGGACGCCCTGTTCGGCGGCGGGCGAGACACACGCCGCAAGGTCGCACTGCCCACCTACGCGTTCGAACGGCAGCGGTACTGGCTGGACGGCGTCACCACGTCGTCCGTCGCCACCACCGGCTGGGCTCCCGCGGCTCCGGAGCCGGACGCCATCGCCATCGCCGAGACCGACAGCGCGCCCCTCGGAGCCCTGGGCCGACGGCTGACCGGACTGCCCCGGTCCGAACGCGACGAGGCCGTGCTCGACCTGGTCCGCGCACACATCGCCGCCGTCCTGGGCCACGCCGAAGCCCGCCAGGTCGAGACCGAGTGGACGTTCAAGGACCTCGGCTTCGACTCGCTCAGCTCGGTGGAACTGCGCAACCAACTGGGCGAGGCCACCGGCCTGCGCCTGCCCAGCGGGCTGCTGTTCGACCACCCGACCCCTGCCGCGCTCGCCCGCCACCTCGCCGCCCGGTCCCTGGGCGGCGAGGACTCGGCGGCCTCCGCGTCCGCGACGTCGGCCGACCCCGACGAGCCCATCGCCATCGTGGCCATGAGCTGCCGTCTGCCCGGCGGGGTGAGTTCCCCCGAGGACCTGTGGCGGCTGGTCGCCTCAGGTGGCGACGCCATCTCCGGATTCCCGGCGGACCGCGGCTGGGACGTCGAAGCGCTCTACGACCCGGAGCCCGGGACGCTCGGCAAGTCCTCGACGCGGTACGGCGGCTTCCTGCACGAGGCGGCCGAGTTCGACGCCGGCTTCTTCGGCATCAGCCCCCGCGAGGCCGCCGCGATCGACCCGCAGCAGCGGCTGGTCCTGGAGACCGCGTGGGAGGCCTTCGAGCGGGCCGGCATCGACCCGGCCACGCTACGCGGGAGCCGGGCGGGCGTGTTCATCGGCGCGACGGCACAGGACTACGGCCCCCGGCTTCACGAGCCGGCCGACGGCATCGAGGGCTACCTGCTGACCGGCACGACGACCAGCGTCGCCTCGGGCCGCGTGGCCTACTCGTTCGGTCTCGAAGGCCCGGCGGTCACCGTGGACACGGCCTGCTCGTCCTCGCTGGTGGCGCTGCACCTGGCCGTCCAGTCGCTGCGGAGCGGCGAGTGCACGATGGCCCTGGCCGGCGGCGTCACCGTGATGTCCACGCCCGGCATGTTCGTGGAGTTCAGCCGCCAGCGCGGCCTGTCGGCGGACGGCCGCTGCAAGGCGTTCGGCGCCGGGGCCGACGGTACGGGCTGGGCCGAGGGCGCGGGCATGCTCCTGGTGGAGCGGCTCAGCGACGCCCGGCGCAACGGTCACCGGGTGCTGGCCGTCGTGCGGGGCAGCGCGGTGAACCAGGACGGCGCGTCGAACGGACTCACGGCGCCCAACGGCCCCTCCCAGCAGCGCGTCATCCGCCAGGCCCTGGCGACCGCCGGACTCGCGCCCGCGGACGTCGACGCCGTGGAGGCGCACGGTACGGGCACGAGGCTGGGCGACCCGATCGAGGCAGAAGCCCTCATCGCCGCCTACGGCCAGGGACGGGACGGCGACCGGCCGTTGTGGCTGGGCTCGCTGAAGTCGAACATCGGCCACGCCCAGGCCGCGGCGGGCGTGGCCGGTGTGATCAAGATGGTCATGGCGATGCGGCACGGCGTGCTGCCGCAGACCCTGCACGTCGATGAGCCGACGCCGCACGTGGACTGGTCGGCCGGTGATGTCCGGCTGCTCACCGAGGCCGTGGAGTGGCCTGCGACCCACGCGCCGCGGCGTGCCGCCGTGTCGTCCTTCGGCATCAGCGGCACCAACGCTCACGTCATCGTCGAACAGGCCGCGACGAGCGACGAGCCCGCCCGCGAGACGGCCGTCCCGGGGCCGGTGCCGTGGGTGCTGTCGGCGAAGAGCGATGGGGCGCTGCGTGCCCAGGCGGAGCGCCTGCTCTCCTTCCTGGAGGACGGCCGGGGTGGCCCCGGGAGCGCCCCGGCCGACATCGGCTTCTCCC
>NZ_JBHWVI010000321.1:0-7384 GCF_042737005.1 Streptomyces sp. NPDC060027 | reverse complement strand
CGCTGGATCAGACGTGGGCTACCTGTGCGAACTGCTGCTCGATCCGAACGTAAGCGACGGACATAGGGATGTACCGGCACGGCCCCTCCCGTGCGCGGCTGACTGCGGGTGCGCGGGGGCTTGAGCGTCGCCCCCCTGGTGCGCTTTCGGCTCCGGGGGCAAATTTCAGCCCCTCCGGCGTTTGAGGAGCGGACTCTGGGGCGGAGCCCCAGGGGTGGGAAGGGTCGGGGCGGAGGGGGCGAAAGAAGGTTGTTGCAGGGACTCGGCGCCGGGGGACAGTCCGGGGAGGTGGGGCCAGGAAAAAGGTTCCGGCTCTGAGCGGGGGGTCGGGTTCGTACGTATGGTCTGTTGTGGGGTCAACGGCACGCGGGTGAGAGGCGGCGGAGAGCGATGACTCACGGTATGCGGACGGATACTCACGCCCAGTATCTGGAGGAGAGGCGGGACTGGCGGGAGACTGCGACCCGTTACGCCCTGTTGCCTCTGCGGGTCTTCCTGGGTGTCACCTTCATCTACGCCGGCCTCGACAAACTCACCGACAGCGCCTTCATGAAGGCCTCCGGCTCCGGCTCGATCGGCGACATGATGCGCACGGTGCGTGACTCCTCCGCGATCCCGGCCCTGGTCGACCTGGCCCTGAAGAACCCCGTCGGCTTCGGCTACGCCATCGCCTTCGGCGAGCTGGCCGTCGGCATCGGCACCCTGATCGGCCTGCTGGGCCGCCTCGCCGCACTCGGCGGCGCGCTCATCTCGCTCAGTCTGTGGCTGACCGTGAGCTGGGCCTCCGACCCGTACTACTACGGCAACGACCTCGCCTATCTGATGGCGTGGACCCCCCTCGTCCTGGCGGGCGCCTCGGTCTTCTCCGTGGACGCGGCCTTGCGAGCCCGGCGCAGGCAACGCGCCGGGGCCTACCGCTAGAAGACAAGAAGAGCAGTCCTAGGAAGTCACGCCGCGCGGACCCGGGTCCGCGCGGCGTCTGCGTACGGCGTGGGTCACGGTCGCGACGGCACCCGCCAGGCAGAGGCCGACGACGACGACGGGGATGATCGCGAACCACTCGGTTTCCCACCAGCCGGCCGCGTCCCCGGCGTAGGCGATGCCCCCGGCGGTGAGGAAGAGGCCCGCCACCAGCTTTCCGGGCTGGAACTCATGACGTGGCACGGGCCACCTCCGCCTGGCCCACGCCGACCTGGAGATCGAGGTCGAGGATGCCGCCGTTCCTGCCGCCCGTCGCCGGAGGCAGGGTCACCTGCTTGTGCTTGCCCGGTTCCACGTCCACGTCCTTCTCGTTGTCGCCCGGCAGCTGGATGTCCCCGACGCCCACGTCGATGCTGAGCCGCACGGTCACGTCCTTGGGGACGATCACCTTCAGCCGACCCGCGCCCACCTCGGCGTCGGTCGTCACCGTCTGACCCTTGGCGAGGTCGAGGCGGCTGAGGTCGAGGGTGCCCACGCCCGTGCCCAGGTCGTAGTTCGGCCGTACGTCGGCCACGGTCGCCGGAGTCCAGTTCTTCCGCACCCATTGGGTGCTGATGTCCTTCGGCAGGGCCGCGGACGCGGCGAGGAGTCCTGCCGTGATCACGGCCAGGAAGATGGTTCCCGCGCCCGTGCGCCCGAGGAAGGCGCTGAGGGCGATGCCCAGGCCGAACACGATGAGAGCGGCGGCCAGTCCGGCCTGAAGGCTGGTGCCGAGCGTCTGGTCGTTCCAGGTCAGGCCGGTGCCGAGGCCACCCGCGAGGAGGGCGAGCAGGAAGACCCGGCCGCCGATGCGACGCGGGCCGCGCTGCTTGGGCTCCCGCTCCGCGCGCACGCCGGGGCGGGAGGTGCCGCGGGCGATGTTGAGCGCGGCCGCGACATCCCGGTCCCGGGCCTCCTGGGGGCCCCACAGATAGCCCGTGCCGCCCACGTGCGAACCGTCCTTGACTATCGGGTCGCGCCACCAGGACGGGTAGGAGGCGGGGACGGGCGGGGCCTGCGCCTCCGGCGGGGCGTCGGCGACGGCCTGGGCGGAGAGCGGGTCCGGGTCGGTGGCACCGCGGTGCTGCGACCAGTAGCCCGCGCCGGCCAGCAGCAGGGACAGGACGACGGCGAACGTCAGCACGCCGCCGTTGTTGAGCATGGACAGGAACACTCCGCAGCCGACCAGCGCGAAGAGCACGGCGGCCAGGGCCTGGCCGTCGACGCGGCCGGTGAGCAGCTTGCGGACCTCGTTCTCCTCGTCCTCGTCGTACGGGACGAAGAGCCAGGCGAAGCCGTAGAAGATGAGGCCGATGCCGCCGGTCGCGGCGAGCACCGCGAGCACGATCCGGAAGATCACCGGGTCCATGTCGCACTGCCGGCCGAGCCCGGCGCACACTCCGCCCAGCATCTTCTGCCGACGGTCGCGCCGGAACCTGCGCGGAACCTCGGAGGCGGCGCCCGCCTCCCCGGGCCGGGCGGTCGCCGCACCCCCGTGAGCGCGCGGCTCATCACCCGGAGCGGAGCCGGAGCCCGGCTCCGCCGCCGCGTGCTGCTGATCTGTCATGCGTCCATGGTGACGGGCGGGACGGCGCCGCGGCAGTCGGGATGACCCTGGCCGAACCCTGATATCCGCCCCGAGGGGGAGGGCGGGGACCGTTCGATCGCCGGTTTCCCGAAGATCAGGGGAGTATCGGGGGCCGACCCTGATGCTCCGGTCCGCCGGGCGTGTGACCATCGGTGCCATGCCGGAAGCCGCAGCCATGCCCGTCGACGACCCGCGGCCCCCGCGCAAGCTCTACCGCAGCAGCGACGGACGCTGGCTCGGGGGCGTGGCGCGAGGGCTCGCCGGGCACCTCGGGCTGCCTGTGGTCTGGGTGCGGCTGATGTTCGTCGGACTGTTCATGGCGGACGGGCTGGGCGCCCTGCTGTACGCCGCGTTCTGGTTCTTCGTGCCGCTAGGCGTCGGCGGCGTCGGTTCCGGCCGGACGCCGGCGTTCACCACCGAGACCTCGCCCGACGGCCGGCGCAGACTCGTGGCCCGCAAGCCGGACAAGGGCCAGATCGTCGCCCTGCTCCTCATGGTCGTCGTGGCCATGGTCTTCGTCGGCAATGTGAACCTCGGCGGCGGGACCAAGGCGTATCTGTGGCCGACCGTCCTCGTCGGCGCCGGGGTCGCCCTGGTCTGGCGCCAGGCGGACAACGCGCGCCGGGCCCGCTGGGTGGAGGTCGGCCGCCGTCGCCGTACGCTCACGCTGCTGCGGTCCGCGGCGGGCGTCCTGCTCGTCACCGCCGGAGTCTCCGGGATATTCGTCCTCCAGGGCTCCGCGGCCCACCTCGGCTCGGTGCTCCAGGCGGCGCTCGCGGTCCTCGTCGGTATCGCGCTCCTCGCCGGCCCCTATCTGGTCCGCATGACCCAGGACCTCTCCGAGGAGCGCCTGATGCGCATCCGGGCGCAGGAGCGGGCCGAAGTCGCCGCCCACGTCCACGACTCGGTGCTGCACACCCTGACCCTGATCCAGCGCAACGCGGAGAACGCCAACGAGGTGCGGCGGCTGGCCCGCGCCCAGGAGCGCGATCTGCGGGCCTGGCTGTACAAGCCGGAGGGCAGCGGCAAGGACGAGGACGAGGAGCCCGACACCCTCGCGGAGGCGGTCCGCCGTCATGCCGCCGAGGTCGAGGACAAGCACGGCGTTCCCATCGAGGTCGTCGTGGTCGGCGACTGCCCGCTCGACGACCGGCTGACCGCGCAGATGCAGGCGGCGCGGGAAGCAATGGTGAACGCGGCCAAGTACGGTGGCGAGGGCGGCGCCGTACAGGTCTACGCCGAAGTCGAGGGCAGGACGGTCTTCGTGTCCGTCCGCGACCGCGGCCCCGGCTTCGACCTCGACGCGATACCCGCCGACCGCATGGGCGTCAGAGAATCGATCATCGGCCGCATGGAGCGCAACGGCGGCACGGCGCGACTGCGCGCGGTGCCGGACGGCGGCACCGAGGTCGAGCTGGAGATGGAAAGGGCGGAGAAGACGTCATGAGCGACGCGAACGAGCCTGTGGAGTCCGGCGGTTCGGCCGGAGAGATCCCCGGGGCCACCGCATCCGGAGCGGCCGGACCGGCCGGCGCCGAGGGCGGGCGCCGGGTGCGCGTGGTGCTCGTCGACGACCACCGCATGTTCCGTACGGGGGTCCAGGCCGAGATCGGGCAGACCGAGCGGACCGGTGTCGAGGTGGTCGGCGAGGCCGCGGACGTCGACCAGGCGGTCACGGTCATCACGGCCACCCGCCCCGAGGTCGTCCTCCTCGACGTCCACCTCCCCGGCGGCGGCGGTGTCGAAGTGCTGCGCCGCTGCGCCCCGTTGATGGCCGATGCCGAACGGCCGGTCCGTTTCCTCGCGCTGTCCGTGTCGGACGCCGCGGAGGACGTGATCGGCGTGATCCGCGGCGGCGCCCGCGGGTACGTCACCAAGACGATCACCGGCACGGATCTGGTGGACTCCGTCTTCCGCGTCCAGGACGGCGACGCGGTCTTCTCGCCGCGCCTCGCCGGATTCGTCCTCGACGCCTTCGCCTCCACCGACGCCCCGCCGGTCGACGAGGACATGGACCGTCTCACCCAGCGCGAGCGCGAGGTCCTGCGCCTCATCGCCCGGGGGTACGCGTACAAGGAGATCGCCAAGCAGCTGTTCATCTCCGTCAAGACGGTCGAGTCGCATGTCTCGGCTGTGCTGCGGAAGCTCCAGCTGTCGAACCGGCACGAGCTGACGCGCTGGGCGACGGCGCGACGGCTGGTCTGAGCGAGGCGAGGGAATCACACCACCCGGGTGGCACCCGCGAAGGGCATCTCGTCGATCGGGGCCACCCGCACCGGTGCCGACGGATTCGGTGCGTGGATCATCTGCCCGTTGCCGACGTAGATGCCCACGTGGGTGATCCCGGCGTAGAAGAACACCAGGTCGCCGGGGCGGAGTTCGGAGCGGGAGACCCGCTGGCCGGCGTTGATCTGGGCATAGGTGGTCCGGGGCAGCGACAGGCCCGCGGAACGGTACGCGGCCTGGGCGAGTCCGGAACAGTCGAAGGCGTCGGGCCCGGTGGCACCCCAGACATAGGGGCTGCCGAGCTTGGCGTAGGCGTACGAGACGGCCGCCGCCGCCCGGGAGCTGGGCGCCGCGGCGGTGGCGCCGGACGGCGCCGCCTGGACCGGTCCGCGGGCCGAGGAGCGCGAGACGTGCTGCTGCTCGCCCGCGCCACCCCGCTCCGCGTACCGGGTGCGCTGCTCGGGGGTGAGCCGCGAGAGCAGCCGGCGTGCCGCGTCGAGCTTCCCGTTGATCGTCTTCTTCTGCTGCTTCAGCTCCGTCTGCCGTGATGTCAGCGAGGCCAGTTCGACGTGCGCGGCACCGCGCAACTGCTCGATCTCCCGCAGCTGTTTGCGTACCCCGACGACGGCCGCCGACTGCCGGGTGCCGACCCGCTCGGCGAGCGCGGCCCCTTCCAGGTACTGGTCGGGGTCGTCGGAGAGCGCGAGTTGCACCGCCGGGTCGAGTCCGCCGCTGCGGTACTGCGCGGCCGCCATCGAACCCAGCGCGTCCCGTGCCGAGTTGAGCCGGTCCTGCCTGCGCGCCGCCTCGTCGCGGAGCGTGTCCAGGTGTGCCTCCGCCTTGTCGGCCTTCTCCTTGGCGCCGTTGTACTTCTCGGTGGCGGCCTCCGCCTCCTCGTACAACTTGTCGACCTTGGCCTTCACCTGCGTCGGGGACAGCTGGGGGTCGGCATGCCCGATCCCGTCGAAGCCGGTCGCCGTCGCCGCGCCCGCGAGGGCGATGGTGACTGCTGTGCGGGCCGTGTTTCCGCCGATCGAGCGCTGCTTGGTCCTGCGGTGCGCTGCCACGAGGGCCCACATCCTTCCGTACGACCGTCCTGCGAAGGCGGTCAAGCGGTGACACGTCCGGCGGCGGCACACACAGGGGGAGCGGGCCGCCGCCGGACCTTCTCGGCGGTGGTGTCCGACTGCCGCCCCTGGCCCGGGCGGCGGTGGGGAGCCGGTCACCTGGGGGAGGACGTTAAACCTGGGAGTGCGGCGTTGGTAACGCCATGTACGGAACTGTCCCTAGTGGACCGCCTGGTGGCCTGATGTGACCGGGATTCCCGCCTGCCGTCGCCGCCTTCACACAGGGTGATGACCGATGCGACGAATCCCGGACAACCGGAGTGGCCCCGGTGTTATGGATGACACGGGATGGCCCGGTGACAAGAGGGAGAGGAGCGAAGGGACAGGGCGAAGGGGGCCCGGTGGGAAGAGGCGTCAGAGTGTGCGCTTCGCGGACCTGACGGCGAGGGCGGCGCCCGCGGCGACCGCGAGCCACGCCGCCACCGCGAACCACAGCAGCACCTGGCCCGGTCCCTTGAGCCGGAACACACCGAGGGCGGCGGCGACCGAGAGGGTCGACACCGCCGTCATCCCCATCGGGAAGACGGTCGACCAGCGCAATACGTCGTACCGCGGGCGCGGCCACACCGCCTCCGTGACGAGCAGTACGCAGTAGCAGGCGAGGTCGAGCACGAGCAGCGCGCCGGTCGTGGCGCGCAGGACGCCCTGGTCGTCGTCGTTCCACAGGTACGGGCTCCCATGGTGCGCGGCGACGAGCCGCGCCCCGGCCAGCGCCGAGATCGCGAGCGCGCCACCCGCCACCCAGTGGTCCCCGGCGCCCCGCTTCACCTCCCACGGGTCGAAGTGCGCGAACGACACCCCGTAGAGCACGATCCCCAGCCAGAACAGCACCAGCGCGGCATGCGCGAGCCAGTCCGTGCCCACGGCCGTGGCGATCGTCGAACCGAGGACCGAGAGTCCCTGGGTGGCCACACAGGCGAGGAACACGCCTCCCGCCATACGACGCCGCCAGTGCCGAACGACAGTCAGGAGCAGCACCGGCCAGAGCACGGCCGACAGCGCGAGCAGGGCCTCGGCGAGTCCCTGCCACCCCAGTGCGGAGAACCGGGTGCCGAGCACGGTGGTCGCCGCGACGGCGCTGAGCCCGGCCGGTGTGCCGGCCTGCCGCATCCATCGCTCCCGGTCGCGTACGAGCCGGGCGGCGAATTCCGCGGCGAGCCCGAGCCAGGCGAGGGACGCGAGGACCAGCGTGATCCGGGAGAGGGTCTCGTAGCCCGTCAGCTGAAGTCCGACCGAGATGATGCCGGTGGCCAGGACGGCGGCGCCGGCGGCGGGCGGCCGCCCCGCCCACCAGGCTCGGAACGGGGGAGTGTCCGGCAGGTCCGGTGTATCTGGCATGCGCCCGATGCTAGGGATCTCCGGGCCCGTTCCCGGCGTGGGGGGGGCGCGGGCGGGGGGGGGGCCACGCCGGGGGGGCGGCCGGGGGGGGCCCGCGGGGAGAGAAAAAAAAAAAAAAACGGGGCAAAAAAGGAGGTGTTATAGG